>CAZYQA010000187.1:0-5168 GCA_964649555.1 uncultured Muribaculaceae bacterium | reverse complement strand
ACAACAAGCACACATGACTCTGAGCCTTTACGTATTTGGCTTGGAAGAAAGAATGACGAATTCCGATTGGATGTGCATGGAGATAAAATATATGATGCATCACCCGAAAGCTGTAGAGCTGCTATACAAGCGAACTTAGACTCACCAAGCATGTTTGCAATTTTACCAATACAAGATTGGTTCTCGCAAGATGAAAAATTAAGGGTTTGCGATCCTTATACTGAGCGTATAAATGATCCATCAAACCCTAATCATTATTGGAGATACAGAATTCATATCAACCTAGAAGAGCTTTCCCAACTTTAGTAAATGCTGCGATAGCTTTGTCGAGATGCTCTTTCTCATGCCCTGCTGAGATTTGAACTCTGATTCTAGCTTGATCTTTAGGTACAACAGGATAGTAGAAACCAACTACATAAATACCCTCATCTAATAGCTGATTAGCCATTTCCTGAGATAGTTTTGCATCATATAGCATCACTGCGCAAATTGCAGATTGAGTAGGTTTGATATCGAATCCTGCCTCTTTCATTTTGGCAACAAAATACTCAGTATTTGCATGAAGCTTATCTTGTAGCTCATTTGTTCTTGCCATCATGTTGAACATTTCAATACCTGCTGCTGCCACCATTGGAGGGATAGAGTTTGAGAACAAATATGGGCGAGAGCGTTGTCTAAGCATATCGATAATCTCTTTTTTACCTGTTGTAAAACCACCGATAGCACCACCGAATGCTTTACCTAATGTACCTGTGATAATCTCAACTTTACCTCTTAGGTTGAATTGCTCTGTAGTGCCTCTACCTGTTTTTCCTACTACTCCGGCAGAGTGTGACTCATCCACCATAATCATAGCATCGTATTTCTCAGCTAATTCGTGAATTTTATCCAATGGGCACACATTACCATCCATAGAGAAAACGCCATCTGTTACGATAAGCCTATATCTTTGAGCTTGTGCTTCTTGCAAACATTTTTCAAGCTCAGCCATATCAGCATTAGCATATCTATATCTTTTTGCTTTACAAAGCCTTACACCATCAATTATTGAAGCATGGTTAAGTGAATCAGAGATAATTGCATCCTCCTCTGTAAGTAGCGGCTCAAAAACACCACCATTTGCATCAAAACAAGCTGCATATAAAATTGTATCTTCTGTACCGAAGAACTCAGCAATTTTATGTTCTAACTCTTTATGTAAGTCTTGTGTACCACAAATAAATCTCACACTTGACATTCCGAAACCTCTATCATCTAATGCTTTTTTAGCAGCATTGATAAGCTCTTGATTATCGGATAAGCCTAAATAGTTATTAGCACAAAAATTAAGAACCTCTTTTCCTGAGCTTACTTTGATTTCAGCTTTCTGAGGTGAAACAATTATTCTTTCATTTTTATATAATCCGGCATCCTCGATTTGTTTTAGCTCGGATTTTAAGTGAGTTTGAAACTTTTGATACATAAAAATTTATATTTATTAAGACATTTCTATCAAATTGGTTACAAATTTAAAATATAATATTTAATATTTTACTTTTTTTGCGATTATCCTATCTTTGTAACTTAAAATAATTGAATTATAGAATTATGGAGAGCATCAAGAATATTTTTAAGATAGGGAAAGGTCCCTCAAGTAGTCATACTATGGGGCCACGAAATGCAGCAACGGAATTTAAGCAAAGAAATCCTGATGCAAAAAGATTTGGAGTAACATTATATGGTAGCTTAGCCGCAACAGGAGTAGGTCACCTTACCGATGTGGCTATATTAGAGGTTTTGGGAAATGAAAATTGCAAAATCACTTGGCTACCTCACGTATTTCTACCTCAACACCCAAATGGAATGTACTTTGAGGCATTCGATGCAGAAGATAAAGTAATTGATAGCTGGACAATTTTCAGTATCGGAGGGGGAGATTTAAGTGAAACGGGAGAACGATGCGACAATAAAATTGTAAATAATATTTATCCCCATTCAACAATGGATGATATACTTGCTTGGTGCAAGGATAACGGAACAACCTTTTGGGAGTATGTGGCTCGCTACGATGATAGTGACACAAATGAATACCTCTATGAAGTGTGGAGGGTAATGAAAGCTGCTGTTGAAAGAGGGTTAGATAACGAAGGAGTTTTACCGGGAGGATTGAAACTTGGAAGAAAAGCAGCTTCTTTTTATATGAAGGCCAAAGGATTTCAAGGCTCAATGCAAAGAAGAGCCATGACATTCTCTTTTGCCCTTGCTGTTTCTGAGGAGAATGCCAGTGGAGGAACAATTGTAACTGCCCCAACTTGCGGATCTTGCGGTGTTATACCTGCCGTATTTTATCTAAATCAGAAATTTTACGATTTCAACGATAAGAAAATTATTAAAGCGCTTGCCACAGCTGGGCTTATTGGCAATATAATCAAGACAAACGCCTCTATTTCAGGGGCAGAGGTGGGATGCCAAGGAGAGATAGGCTCGGCTTGCAGTATGGCTGCAGGAGCATCAGTACAACTATTCGGAGGCACCCCGGCACAAGTTGAATATGCCGCAGCTATGGGAATGGAGCACTTTTTAGGATTAACTTGCGATCCTGTTTGCGGCTTGGTGCAAATACCTTGTATAGAAAGGAACGCATTCGCAGCAACAAGAGCTGTGGATGCAAATGTCTTCTCATTGATGTCAGACGGAACACACAAAGTGAGCTTTGATAAAGTAATTGAGGTAATGAAAAGAACCGGACACGACATACCTAGCTTATACAAAGAAACTTCCGAGGGTGGATTGGCTTATATGATGAGCAAAAAATAACTCGACAGAGCAACTAAAGTGAAATATTTGAATAAAAAAACGTAAATTAGCAACTTAAAATTTTAAACACATATTATTATGGCATTAGCAGTAAATGACACAAACTTTAATGAAGTGATCGCAGGGGATAAACCCGTATTAGTTGATTTTTGGGCAACTTGGTGTGGCCCATGTAGGATGATTTCACCAATTATTGATGAATTAGCTACTGAATATGAAGGAAAAGCGGTTATAGCTAAATGTAATGTTGATGAGGCAGCAGATGTAACAATGCAATATGGAATTAGAAACATCCCTACTTTGCTTTTCTTTAAAGGTGGTGAACTAAAAGATAAACTTGTTGGTTCTACTACTAAAGCAGCTATTTCTGAGAAACTAAATGCACTTTTATAAAAAGCATATTATGAAAAAAATATTTCTTATATCACTCATTTCTCTATTTACTTGTAGTGTTTTTGCTCAGTCCGGGTTTGGAGTAAAAGGCGGATTGAACTTCAACTCTATGTCAGATGTTTCAATTAAAGATGTTTCAACATCTGTAAGTAATAGAACCGGCTATCATGTTGGTGTATTATACAAACTTAATTTACCACTTGGTTTAGCATTACAGCCTGAGTTACTTTTTGTTCATAAAAGCAACTCAATAAAAGAGGATAATATCGATCTTAAATATGTTACAAAACAAAACTATATCCAACTCCCTGTGAATCTACAATGGGGTATTGACTTGGTACTATTCAGGCCTTTCATTATGGTAACACCTTATGTTAGCTGTGTGGTATCGTCAGACACTAAAATTGAAGATTTTGATTATAAAACATTTCAATATGGAATTGGATGTGGAGCTGGTTTAGAGATATGGAAAATTCAAGTAACAGGTAAATATTTATGGTCGGGAAGTAATTTCGGCGAAGGCAAGCTTTCTGACTTAAGAAATATTCATTTTGGTAAAAACCGTGGTTTTGAGCTTTCTTTAGGAATAATATTTTAATTTGATATTTAAAGAGTGAATATAAACGAAATAGTAGAAGAATTAGGAGCCTCTTGGGATGGATACAAAAAATCTATGCAAGAGGCTCTTGCAAATAATAATCCCTTGCTTACAAACATCAATTCCTATTTATTAAATAATGGAGGTAAGCAATTGCGCCCAATATTATCCCTACTTGCTGCGTCAGCATGCGGTGCTGTAACATCAAAAAATCATTATTGTGCAGCAGTGAGTGAAATGGTGCATACGGCCACATTACTACATGATGATGTTGCAGATAATGGAAATATCAGGCGAGGAGTTCCCACTGTAAGAGCAGTCTTTGGGAATTCGGCATCTGTATTAACCGGGGATTATTGGCTTTCACAAGCTCTTAAGACATTGTGCGAAAAATGCAATACTGATGTTTTAGGGTGTTTTACTATTGCGTTAGGAGAGTTATCAGGCGGAGAACTTCTGCAAATGGAAAAGGCTTCTAAACTAAATACCACAAAAGCCGATTATTATGAGATTATCCGTTGTAAAACATCTTCTCTTTTTATAGCAGCTATGAAAAGTGCTGTGCTATGCAATAACTCGGATAAAAAGTATGTAGAAGCTATAGAAAAATATGCTTATCACTTAGGGTTAGCTTTTCAAATTAGGGATGATATTTTTGATTACTCTCCAAAGATGAACACTGGAAAAAATGCTGGAGCCGATATAAAAGAGAGGAAGATTACCCTACCTCTATTATGCGCATTAGAGAAGGCGCCAGAAAACTTATCAAGAGAGATAATAAGTGCGATAGCTAAGATAGATTTTGCTAATACCCAAAAAGAAGAGGATATTAATATCAATATAAGTAATACCGTTACCAAATTTGTGCTAGAGCATAACGGCGTGGAACTCGCACAGGGAGAGCTAAATAGCCACATTTCATTAGCTTTACAAGCTCTCAGCATTTTACCCGATTCCAATTCAAAAGAAAAACTCTGCCAAATAGCAGAGTATCTTAAAGTGAGAAATAATTAGGGGGCCTAGCCTTTGTTTGCAGGAATCCCCTCTCGCCCTTTCATCTCTTCTTGAAGCCAGAACTTTTCATCCCATTCAGGCTCAATGAATGAATCGGACTTATCTAGCAGAAACGCCATATAAGTGATCTTTATCCCTCTTTTTATGTAATGAGATTCATAAAAGGTCTTTACAGATAGTATATCATCGGCTCTTCCAGAGCCATATATATCATTATTAGCCTCTATGAGTGTCAAATTGTTAGCTTTTACTGATGCTAGTGTATATTCGTGTAAAAATCTACTGTCTGTTTTAAGATTGATTACTCCATTTGGTTTTAGAAGTTTTCTATATCTATCCAAAAACATTGTTCCTGTTAATCTTTTGC
>CAZYQA010000186.1:4958-5179 GCA_964649555.1 uncultured Muribaculaceae bacterium | reverse complement strand
ATAATTCTAATATTATTGTTGAATATGCCGGCATTGTAATATAATAGTGATTATCGTTTATCTTTAGTAGAGTTGGATAATTTAGGTCTGCAATTGGTTTTTTTATGTTTTGTTTCAACGTATAGGTACTTTTAGAGTTGCTTACATTGTGTATAATCAATAATTTTTCATTCCCTAGTTCCCTATAAAATGTCATAAAGTTTTTATTAGATTCGTTGTCT
>CAZYQA010000186.1:0-4948 GCA_964649555.1 uncultured Muribaculaceae bacterium | reverse complement strand
ATAAAATCGCTTGTAAGGGAAATAGTACCTGTAGCCAAAGCCGGATAATTATTCCTTAATGATATTAAAAAGTTATAAGTATTATAAATTGAATTTATTACGCTCTCTTGCTTGGTAACATTGTCAACACTAGCCTCTGTGCTATATCTGGGTGATTGCCATGTTGTTCTGTAATTATCAGTGGCAGTATATGACCATAACATAGGCTCTCTTACTCCTTCATCTCCATTGTTTTTTTTGCCAATCATACCAATCTCCTCTCCATAATATAAATATGGGTAACCGCTTGATGTTAATAAAATTGCAGCAGCCATTTTAGATCTCTCCAAACCTATTTGCCCACCACCCAGTACAGATCTTGTTCTATCCTCATCATGGTTAGATAATTTTGTCGCATTAATATAATCAGCTCTATATGATTTATATAGATTTTGATATTGAATAATATCTTTTGGATACCATTTAGCATGGCTATTATTTATGGCATATTCCATTCTCCACCAACTACTAAAATCAAAAATAGCAGGTAAGCCTTTATAATATGGAGCTGCATTGTTATATTCCGACAATACTTCTCCTACTACATAAATATCCTCTGAAGCAGATCTTGTTTGTTTATAATAAGTATTTACAGCATCATAAAATAGCTTCAAGAAAGTGGGATTATCACCTGATAATTCATTATGATATATATGTTTTACAGCATCAAGCCTAAAGCCATCAACGCCCTTATCAATCCAGAACTTTGCACCGTCAATAATAGCTCCGAATACAGGGGAAAGATTTGCCTTTGAAGCATCAGCTCCATAATTAAGATCGGCGAATGAGCCTGTCCAAAAATGGCTATGATATTTATAGTCTGTTGTGCCTGCTCCAACATTATACCACTGAGCTGCATCATAAGCATTTTGCTCATTTTTATCATACATTGGGACTAATCCATGCTTAATATCATTCTGTGGATCTTTAGAAAAAAGATAATAATCTCTAAAGCTATTATCTGTAGATTTGCACGCTTCAATAAACCAAGGGTGCTTAATACTAGAGTGATTTATTACGTAATCCAATATTACTTTTATATTTTTTGAATGGGCTGTTTGGATCAAATTTTCCAAGTCCTCTATAGTTCCAAATTGTGAATTTACCCCTTTGTAATCGATTACATCATAGCCATGATATGAATCTGCCGGGTGAATAGGGGTGAGCCATATTCCTGCAATCCCCATTTTATCAAGATAATCTAATTTAGCAGTGATTCCTTTTAAATCACCAATCCCATCTCCATCCGAATCTGCAAAAGAGCGTACAAATATTTGATAATAAACATTTCCTCTTTTCTTTCCATCCCAATTAAAATCAGCAAACTGAGATATTTTAACTTTCTCACTTTGCTCTATCTCTTTTGCTTCAAAAATTAATACTCCTAATGTTTTATCTTTACTTTCATGTGTAAGAATTACATTCTGTTGTTCGTGTACTAGAGGAGTATCAAAAGTAGCACCGATAGCAGAAACACTTAAATTCAAAGCATCTACTTTATCGTTTGTTTTAATGCTTTGAAAAGTAATTTTACTTGTATTATTAAATCCTTTTCCCTGAATTGTAATCCTTTGTCCGGGTTTATAAATAATATCTGCAGATGGCATGATAATATCTGTTACTTCACTTATCTCAGGCTCTGGAGTAGGCTTTTCATCTTTTGAACAACCAATCAGCAATGAAATAGAAAATATAATTGATAAAATAAGCCAATATTTATAGTTTAGTTTTCCCATAATAATAAATAATTAAGTTATCGGGAAGTAACTGCACTAGCTACTTCCCAATAACTATTAAATAGGTTTTATTTTAGTGTAATCTTATATGGTACTGATGACAAATCAATAACAATGGTGTATGTACCAATAGGTGCTGTCATATTTTTGCCGTCATGTTTTACAATTACAGGTGTATTTTTTGATAAGTTATATGGCTCTACACTCACGTCGGCACCTAAGTTAGAGTCCCAGCCTCCATTAAATCTTGCCTTGAATTGTGTTCCATCCGTAACTTCAAAGTTCTCTACGCTCCATAAATTTGTTGAAGCATCAAAAACCATATCAAGATCTCCGCCCCAGTTATTAAATGTACCAATCAATCCTAATTTTGAAATTTTTTGAACTCCATAGGTTAGATTGCTTAAGTTTGCCCAAACTTTGTAATAACCATTTTCTAGCTCTATATTACCGGCACCTCCATCTGTACTTAATCCATTAGCAACATCTTTGTCCGTGCCGTAATTCACTCCATTCCAATTTGGCTGTGAAGTAAATTTCCAATTACAGCTTGCTCCACCATCAGCATCCACTAGGTTTATATACCCTTCATAATACCCTTCTCCATTACCTAATAGCTTTTGAGCAATATCTGGTTTCCAACCTTGATGTGAACCGGGAGTATAAAGATACTCTGGGTAATTCGTGCTTAAAAATTTAACGTCATAAGGAACTTTTGAAGTATTAAGAATTACTTTATAATTACCACTCTCTTTTGTAAATCTAATATTTTCGCCTCCAAAAGAGTATCCATCACCTATAGCCCAATCCCAATCATCATTAATTCTGAATTTATATTCTTCATTATTTTTTAAATCCATTTTTGCAGACCAAGTGTTGCTAGCTGCATCATAAGTTAAATTTGTTTGTCCGTTCCAACCATCAGGAGTGGCGCTTCCAATCATCCCCAGAGTTTCAACTCTTACAAGAGTAACCTCTTTAGTTTTATAATTTAAAAATATTCTATATAATCCATTAGGAATTAGTATATTTTTGCCCCCATTAACCTTACCTGTTGCAGTTAATGTTTGTTTATCAGTATTTATTGTAAAGTCGTCATTTACACCAAAATCACCATTCCATTCAGGGTTTGGAGAGAACTTAAATTCGCAATTTTCCCCTCCATTAGCGTCTATTAATGTAATAAATGTATCATAAAAACCTTTAACATCTGAAGGCAATAATACAGGGCAATCAGCAGCATCAGGTCTCCACCCTTGGTGACTACCCGGTACATAAATTTTCTCAGGATATTGTACAGAATAGGTAGTAATTGTAAGTGGTTTTAGCGCTGAAGAAACCCCCTCCGAAAACTCTATAGATTTTGCTAATACATAAATTGAAACAGACACTTCTTTCCCCTCAGGTGCTCCTGAATTTACCAGAGCATCATTTAGTTCCTCTTGTGTGCATGTATAATTATTATTGTTTGATGTTGATAATAATATAGTTGTACCCTCATCAGACTTAGTTGCCGAACTTAATAAGGCATACAATTCATAAGTTATTTCAGCATTTGCTTCCAAACGAGCTTGATTCCATGCGAATGAGATATTCTGATCCCAATTTTCAGATTTAAGTTCAATAATATCATTATCAATTAGTAATTCAGGCTCAATTGCATCCCCTTGGCTTTGAATTTTAACATTAATCTTTTCAGATTTGATACTTCCATCAGTATAAAAGGCCTCAACCCAAAATTTCATTTCAAAAGTATCACTCTCAGGTGCTCCGGCTTTTAATACAATGCTATTAAAATTATCCTTAGAAAGAGTAACAGATAAATTTTTGGTATTATGTATGGTGACAATGGCATTTTCCCCATACTGCCCATATAATATATATTCAGGTGTATCACCATTTACAAGCCTTGCTTTACTCCATGTAAATGTTACATCCTCTATTTTTGAAGAGGGAGTTATCAATATAGCTGAGTGTTCTCTCAGAACAGGAGCGACATTCTCTTTTAATATATACGTTTCTATCTCTTTTGTGCATCCGGTTGAACCTAATAGCACAATAAGTAATAGATATATTATATTTTTAATTTGCTTCATAATTTATTCGTTTACATTATTTATAATTTCTCGCATTTAAGGATATAGCCAAAGTTTATATAATCATATAGCAATGATACTTTATATTTACCATCCTCTGCTACAGTCATGTTTTTTCCTCCTTGTACAAGAGCCATTCCTTCATCCGGTATAGTGGCAGGTTCATCAGAAGCATCTGCACCCAAGTTTAATGTCCAAGCATTATTAAACCTTACCTTAAATCCTTCTCCCGCTTTTAGATCCAATTCAGCATAATACCCTTTTTCTTCTCTAGCATTGCTATAAGTATATGTCATAGCAAAATCGCCTGCCCAACCATTGAAATCACCTATTAAGCCCGGAACACATAACTCAATCTTAGCTTCAAGATCATTTGTGTTTACTGTTGCAAAGTAGAATCCTGAAGGAGTCAAAAGATTTCCTGCACTTGCATCTGTATCTAGTGGAGAGAATTGTCCACCATAATTTGTTCCATCCCAGCTTGGTGCACTGGCAAATTTAAATTGCACCTCTATATCGCCATCTGTATGAAGATCTAAATATCCCTCAAAAATTCCCGGCTTATCTTTCACTTGTTCAATTGCCTGAGCAGCTGCAGGTGCCCATCCTTGATGATTGCCAGGTGCATATAAAAGAACTTTTGGAGCTACAGCTATACCTGTTTTAATTGGTACATTTATAGTATTAGATGATTTTACAGAGAAGGAATTACTCCCAATTGTAGCAGAAACATAAAATACAACATTACTCTCTTGATTCTCAGGTAATCCCATATATCCATCATCTTTAGAGCCAGCCAATCTTACATTTAAGGCATCCTTGGTTGTGGTATATTGTAAATCATTTATACCTGTGTAGAGTAAATAATTTACCCCTTCTTCCAGAGGATTAGTTGCATAAATACTATAGTTGACAGCAACTTTTTGTCCAAAATCAGCTGCAGTCCAAGTAAAAGTTACATCTTCATCTTTATTATTATCATTGATAATAATCTTACTCATATTATTAATAGTTGGAGGTGTAACCTCAGCTTGATCAACTATTGTTGTCTTATCTAATTTAGCGCAATTAGCTAAT
>CAZYQA010000185.1:0-5185 GCA_964649555.1 uncultured Muribaculaceae bacterium | reverse complement strand
GTTCTCCAAATAAAGGCTATATGCCACAGACTAAATTAACTCTAACTCCCAGTTTATTAAACATTGACTCTATTGTAAAAAAAGAGAAATATACTGCTCTAATATTATATTGTGATAATTGCGGTGTAGGTGTTTCAACGCTTTTTGAATGGAAAGAAATTGTTAAGAAAACCCCATTTGTGAATCCAATAATAATTATAAAAAGCTCTACTCCCAAACTCATAGAGACATATTTAGACTTATATGATGTCCCTTATAGTAGAATAATATCAAATTTTGATACTCTAAAAACTATTAATAAACTTACAAATAATCAAAATGTAATCCTTATCGATAGTACATATAATATAATAAAAATAGGTTCTCCTATAATAAATGACAAGATAAAATCATTTTACCTTAATCTTGAATAACTATGAACAAATGTTTATACATCTGTCTAAGCATATATATCTTAATAAGTTCTTGCAACACAAACTCAAAAGAAATAGCAAAAGATAAAGTTTTACAAAATATCCCATTCTCTCAAGCCTTAGACTCTGCCAAAAAACATAATAAAATGCTATGGGTTGTGATTGGAGATGGCAATAACTGCGGGCATACAAATGAGTTTATAAAAACGCTCTCAAAGCTAAGATTTTTCACTAAATATAATGATCATTTTATATTTTACACTTGTGATATATCAAAGCCTGAAAATGAAAAATATTACTTTATGCTTCTCCCTCAAACTATGCCAAACTCATACATATTTAGCAAAACTGGAGAGATATTAAGCAACCATATCCCTGCTAATGATTTAATTGATTTTGCACAAACTCAAGCAGAAAAAGCAACTAAAGGTGATTTTACCAATCCTAATTTCACTGCTATGTATTTTAGCGTAGGAAAAAAGATGCTTAATGCCATTAACTTGCATATAAGAGCTGCAAACCTAATCCAAGTACAAGACTCTCTTGAAGTTGCGGAAGATATATTAAAAAATAAAATTCACTCTAAAGATAGGATATATTATTTCTATTATTTAATGTATGAGCTAGGGGTAAAAACAAATGATACCACAATGAGGAACATATATGCAGATTCAGCATATACGTTTAGCCTCAATGCAAAAAATCCCATTTTATATGCCAATATAAATGATAGGGTTAAACAACACTCTTCATATTATAAAAATATAACTAGAGAAGCCCCCTATATCTATACTAAGAATAATCAGATAGATTATGGGAATATACAATTAGGAGAATCAGCTATAAAATACATTGAAATTCAAAATAGAGGAAATACCCCATTAGTCCTATTTGATCATTATACATCTTGTAACTGCATAGATGTAGAGCTTTCTAGAGAGCCAATAAAGCCATACCACTCCTCAGAAATAAAAATAACATATCACGCCAATGTAAAGGGTGATTTTAAAAAGAGCATATTGTTGAAATCAAATGCAATAGATATGTTTAAGATAAGTGTATCAGGTAAAATAAAATAACTTTTATTCCTCTAAAGAAACACTCTCATTTAATAGCTTTACTGCTTGCTCATATTGATCATCCGGGACAGCCAACTCGATACTGATTAGGTCTGTATTGGCTACTCCTGTAATGTATGCGGCATTTTGATTGAGCACCATTGCAGGGATGCCCTCATTTTCGAGCATCCCTTTTGCTACGTTTGCAGCAAATGCACTTGTGTATTTTCCTACTACCTTCATAGTTTTGTATAGTTTATTATTCAGCAGATCTTTGGCAAATATTTTCTACCCATCTTGCAAATCTGATTACATCTTTGCGTTGCCCTTCCATAACAACAGGGTTTTCAGAGAAATCAATTGTCACTCTATCTTCCCCCATTCTCATCGCTTTGGTTAAAGCTCCTTTTGCTCTGAATGTTACAGATGTTGGAGTTTCACTCTCAACTACAAATCTAGAGTTCTCAAATAAATCCTTTACTTTTTGGTGATTCTCTTTATAATTACTCACATAGATACTTTTTCTGCTATATCCGATTAAAGGATAAATTGCAGAGAATACTACAAAGAATAAAATCATTTTTATTCCGGCACCTTCAGCGAAAGATCTGTCAAAATACTCTTGAAAAGTAAGTTGATCTTTTACCGATGAAGTGAAATACATTAGGGTGAAAATTAATGCAAAAAATACCACTAAAGTGACTAAATATTTTACAGATCTAATAAGATACTTCATACTCTTAAATTTTAATATGTGTTTTTTAATTAAATAACTCTGCGTCTTGCTATCACAGTATTTTTCTTCTCTATCTCCTTAATGGCCAATGCTGCTGCCCCTAAAAGTGGAGCATTTTCTGAGTCTATAGAAGATAAAACAAGTTTTATTTTTCCTCTCCAAATAGGCATAACATTTCTTTCCAGAGAAGCCTTTGTAGGCTCTAGTATAAGATTCCCGGCATTAGTCAGCCCCCCAAATAAAAATATTGCCTCAGGAGAAGTTATAGCTACCAAGTCTGCTAGTGCGGCTCCAAGATAATCTCCCGATACTTCGAATGCCTTACGAGCAATCGGATCACCTGCCTCCGCTGCAAGAGCGACATCTCTTGAAGTTAATTTATTATATGGAATATCTTTAAGTTTACTAGGCTCAATCATATCAGCCATAAGCTCAAAAGCTGTTCTTTTAAGCCCGGTAGCAGAAGAATACCCCTCTAAACACCCGTGCTTACCACATCCGCACGCTCTACCATTATGTCTTACAACTGTCATGTGCCCAAACTCTCCGGCAAAACCATCATGCCCGTACAATACATTTCCGTCAACTACTATACCGCTACCTACTCCGGTACCTAAAGTGATTACAGAGAAATTCTTCATCCCCTTAGCACCTCCGTAAATCATCTCTCCTATAGCTGCGGCATTGGCATCATTTGTCACAACAACAGGCACATCATTAAAAAGCTCTTTCAATTGTTTTGCAAGAGGAAGTTTTCCTTTCCAAATTAAGTTTGCAGCATGATCTATCTCTCCCGTATAATAATTACCGTTTGGAGCACCAATCCCAATAGCCTCAATATTATGAGGTTCATCAAGATTAAAGGACAAATCTTTAATCCCATCCCTTAATTTTGCTACAAACAGATCAAATTCTTTATACTCCTGAGTAGGAAACTCTCCCGAAGCATAAATCTTTCCAAACTCATCTATCAAAGCATAGGCGGTTGCTGTTCCACCTATATCTACACCTGCTACTAAATTTTTCATTCTACCTATTATAATTAATTTGAATATGGATATGGTACAAAATTAGTAAAAAATAGACTTAATTTATTATTTTTGCAAAATAACGAAGTAAACATAAGCAATTTTAATAAACATAAAGGTGTTATGGAAAATAAATTTAAAATTATTATAGGCGTATTAGGCGCAGTAGCTGTTATTCTGATAGGTATTTTGATATATGTTTGGAGTGATAGAAATAGCTTGATTAACGACCTTACTGTTGAGAAAGAAGATCTTACCGTTCAAATGGTTGAACTTCAACAAGATTACGCATCACTTTCAACAACGAATGACACACTTAACAACGAACTTATGATTGAGCGTGAGAAAGTTGCACAACTTATCGAGCGTGTACAAAAAACCGAGGCTAACAATAAAGCAAAGCTTAGGCAATATGAGAAAGAGCTTGGAACTCTCAGATCTATAATGAGAAGTTACATTAAACAAATTGACTCATTAAACACCCTTAATAATACCCTAAGAGCTGAAGCTGCAGCTGCAAAAAAGGAAGCATCTGCAAGCCGTAACAGGTATGAATCTCTAAAATCCACTACTGAGGAGCTTGGTAAACAAGTAGAGATGGGATCTGTAATTAAAGGAAGAAGCTTATATATGGAGGGTATTACCGATACAGGAAAAGAGACTCAAAGAGCAGGGAGAGTTTCAAAACTTAAAGCTTGCTTATATCTTGTGGAAAACACAATAGCTAAAAAAGGGCCTATTACGGTATATCTTAGAATAAAAGGGCCGGATGGAATCTTAATGACAGGTGAGAACCAACAAATATTCACCAGCAATGGAGAGCAAATGATATATTCTGCTTCAAGAGAGGTAGATTATCAAGGTGATGAGATTGAAGTATGTATCTATTTCAACCAAAGCGGTAAATTTGCAAAAGGAGTTTATACTGTTGATGCTTATACTTCACAAGGAAAACTAGTTTCATCTGATTTATTATTGAAATAACATTGCAGGGAATTTACATACATATCCCATTTTGCTCACAATTTTGCACATACTGCAATTTCTATTCGGTAAAAGGGAGAAATATCAGAACGCAATTTATATCTGCACTTCTGAATGAAGCTTCTGCAAAAGTTCATAAAAACCAATACAAAGGGGATGCTACACTCTATTTAGGAGGTGGCACCCCTTCTGTTTTAGATGGATCTCAAATTCATCAAATCATAGCCACAATTAAAGAGTTGAGTGGTGCAAATTTCATTGAAACTACAATAGAAGTTAATCCCGATGATATCACGCTATCTTTTGCAAAAGAGATAGTTGATGCAGGCGTTAATAGAATTAGCATGGGTGTTCAATCATTTAATGATAATCATCTAAAGTGGATGAACCGAAGACACTCGGCAAAAGAAGCTATCAACTCTTATTATATATTAAGAGAAGCTGGCTTAACGAATATTAGTCTTGATCTGATTTTTGGATACTCTGGCCTTAGCACTCAAGAGTGGAAAGATAATCTTGCCAAAATGGTTGAGCTTAGCCCTGATCATATATCTGCATATCAAATGAGTATTGAGCCGGGAAGTAAGCTGTGGAGAATGCACAAATCCGGAGAATTTACATTGCCCCCTGATGAGCATTGCTTGCAAGAGTACGCTTTCATGCAATCCTTCTTAAAAGATAATGGATACAAACAATATGAAGTATCAAGCTTTTGTAAAGATGGTCGTAAATCTAATCACAATAGTTCATATTGGAATAGAACACCATATATAGGACTTGGGCCAGGAGCTCACTCTTATGATGGAGATAAAACAAGATCTTATAATAGATCTAATGTTTCAGCATATAATAAACACTATACCGCTATAAACTCTAATATATTTGGAGAAACTGAATCACTTACAGATATTGATCTATTCAATGAAGCAATAATGCTGGGATTAAGAACTACTGCTGGTGTAGATT
>CAZYQA010000184.1:0-5215 GCA_964649555.1 uncultured Muribaculaceae bacterium | reverse complement strand
CCTCCGTTTTTATCAACTATTCTGATAAGTGTATCAATACTACCCGCTTCGTAGATATTATTTGATCTGCCAACATTTTTGCAGAAATTAAATGTCTGATCTCTCAAACAGTGCCCCTCTTGGAGTACCCAAAGATTATCTGTTGAGATATTATTTGCGCTTATCAGCTCCTTGATTTTTTTATCATCAGTAGAATTATTCAGATATGTATCTGAGAAATATGCTACAAACTTTTCATAAAATACCGGGATTTCCAGCAGATCATGCTGGTTTAGAGGAGTAGCAGCAATCATTACATCAATTTCCCCTTTTCTGATTGCTCCTAATAGTGTTGAGGTACGCATCTCAAAAATCTTTAATTTTATTGAGGGGTATTTTTTTGTAAATATTCTTATAATATCTGCAACTAGGTATGATGCTAATGTTGGAATTATGCCAATTCGCACCTCTCCTTCAAGTGATTCAGATTGGCTTTTTACCAATTCTTCAATTTTCTTTATCTCTTTTAATGCTGTTTCTGCTTGTTGTATTACTCTTTTGCCTATTTCAGTTGGTACTATTGGTTGCTTTGATCTATCAAATATCATAATATCCAACTCCTCCTCGAGCTTCTTTATCATAAGGCTAAGTGTGGGTTGAGTTACTCCACATTGCTCTGCAGCTTCTCCAAAATGGCGTAGTTTATCTACTGCCAGTATATATTCCATTTGTTGTAAATTCATATCATTGATTTTATAAATGTATTGATAGATTTTATCTGTTGGAATAGCTTATTTCCAACAATATCTTTGCAACACAAACAATATAAATGTTGTTTATATCAAAGTAAATAATTATCAAATATAAATTAAAAAAATTAAGATTATGTCACAAATTGGAAAAGAAATTATCGATTTTAAAGTTCAAGCTTTTGTAAATAATAGTTTTGAAACTGTAACTAAAGAGAGTGTGTTAGGTAAATGGTCTATTTTCTTCTTTTATCCTGCCGATTTTACTTTTGTGTGTCCTACGGAGCTTGAAGATTTAGCAGATTTATATAGCGATTTCAAGAGTGCAGGTGCTGAGATTTATTCGGTTTCTACAGATACGCACTTTGTACATAAAGCATGGCATGATACATCAGATACTATCAAGAAAATTAAATATCCTATGTTAGCAGATCCTACAGGTGCACTTAGCAGGGGCTTTGATGTGATGATTGAGGAGCTTGGATTGGCAGATAGAGGTACATTTATCGTAAATCCTGAGGGTAAAATTGTATCTTATGAAGTAGTTGCAGGTAATATAGGCAGGAATGCAGAGGAGTTGTTACGTAAATTAAAAGCATTGCAGTTTGTTGCTTCACATGATGGAGAAGTATGCCCTGCAAAATGGAAAGAGGGTGCTAAAACTCTTAAGCCGGGAATTGATTTAGTTGGTAAAATCTAAATGTTTAGAGTATGTTGGATTCAGAAATTAAGATGCAGGTTAGAGAGATTTTCTCTAACCTTGTTCATAAATACACATTAGTAGCTAATGTAAATTTTAACCATCCTGACAAGGAGAATTTTATTTCTCTTCTTGAGGATTTCGTTACTACCTCTCCGAATTTATCTCTTATTGTAAATGATGGAGAAGAGTTAGAGCTTAAAATAATGAAGGATGACTCTTTTCTTCCTATCACATTCAAAGCAATACCAACAGGTCATGAGTTCTCTACATTACTGCTATTGATTCTGAATTGTGACGGAAAAGGTAAAAATATACCTGATGATATTTTAATCAATAAAATTAAATCTCTAAAAGGGAGCATTAAGATAAAGAGTTTTATATCTCTAACATGTACTAATTGTCCTGATGTTGTACAAGCAATTAACCTATTGTCAATATTTAATAATAATATTAAACATGAAATTATAGATGGAGCTATAAATAAAAGTGAGCTTGAAAAATACTCTATTCAAGCAGTTCCTACTGTTTATTCTGATGATAAATTATTAAGTGTAGGTAAAATATCATTGATAGATATTATTAATAGGCTTGATGAAACATATGGGTCAAATATTGATGAAGTTAATAAAATTGAGAGAAAATTTGATGTTATTGTAGCTGGTGGTGGCCCTGCTGGAGTTACTGCAGCAATTTATGCAGCTCGCAAAGGTTTTAATGTAGCGATAGTTGCTGATAGGATAGGGGGGCAGGTATTGGAGACTTCAAGCATTGAAAATTTAATATCAACTCCACTTACAACAGGGACAAAATTAGGAGCTGATTTAATGACACATCTTAAGGAGTATCCTATTACAATTTTAGATAATAGAAAAATTGTTGATTTTAAGGTTGATAGTTTAGAGAATAAAATTATTGATACAAACCTGAATGAATCTATTATTTCTAAATATCTTATTATTACAACAGGGGCAAGCTGGAGAAAGCTTAATATTCCTGGAGAGAGCAAGTATATTGGGCATGGGGTGGCTTTTTGCACCCATTGTGACGGACCTTTTTATAAGAATAAAAGAGTGGTTGTAATAGGGGGAGGAAATTCTGGATTAGAGGCAGCAATTGATCTTGCTAATATTGCAAAGCATGTTACAGTATTAGAATTCTTACCAACATTAAAAGGTGATATTGTATTACAAGAGAAGCTAAAGAAATTCAGCAATGTGGATATAATTACTAATGCACAAACTTTAGAGATTATTGGTGATGATTCAAAGGTTAACTCAATTTTATTTAAGCATAGAGAAACAAGTGGGGAGATAAAACTTGATACTGATGGAGTTTTCATTCAAATAGGATTAGTCGCTAATAGTAATATTTTTGGTGATGCTATAGAAACTAATAAAATAGGAGAAATTATTGTAGATGAAAGGTGTAGAACATCATCTAAAGGCATTTATGCTGCAGGAGATGCTACAACTGTGCCATATAAACAAATAGTTATAGCAATGGGAGAGGGTGCAAAAGCAGCATTATCTGTATTTGAAGATTCGTTGAGAAGTTAGTTTTTTAGTTAAAAAGTATTATTAAAACTGCACAAATATATAATAATTTGTTATATATTTGTGTTTGTTATTTTAAAGTTGTAAATTTTCTAATCTAATATGAAACTGAAGAAACTACTATTAGGCGACGAAGCTATTGCTTTGGGTGCTGTTAATGCCGGTATTTCAGGAGTGTATGCATATCCGGGCACTCCATCTACAGAGATTACAGAATATATTCAATCTTTACCAATTGCAAGAGAATTGGGAGTTAATAGTAAATGGTGTACAAACGAAAAAACCGCAATGGAGTGTGCACTTGGTGTCTCTTATGTAGGAAAAAGATCTATTGTTTGTATGAAACATGTAGGCTTAAATGTTGCAGCAGACCCATTTGTAAATTCAGCTATGTCAGGTGCTAATGGAGGATTGATTGTTGTAGTTGCAGATGATCCTTCTATGCACTCTTCTCAAGATGAGCAAGATTCACGCTTTTATGGTAAATTTGCTTTCATTCCTGTATTAGAGCCTTCTAATCAGCAAGAAGCTTATGATATGATGGAATATGGCTTCCAATTATCGGAATCTAATAATATTCCTGTAATGATGAGAATTACTACCAGAATGGCTCACTCGAGGGCTATGGTAGAGGTGGATGAAAAGCCAAAAACTCAAGCGGAACTTCATTTCCCTAAAAATCCTGCTCAATGGATTTTATTACCTGCAAATTCAAGAAAGCGTTACCCTTTATTATTGGATACATATAATAATTTTGAGCATAATTCTAAGAATTCTCCATATAATAAATATTATGAAGGAAGTAATAAGGAGATGGGAATTATTGCTTGCGGTATAGCTTATAATTATTTAAGAGAGAATATCGGAGATAGCACTGAGTTTCCAATTCTAAAAGTTTCACAATATCCTGCACCTAATGATATTATTAATAAGATGGCAAGTGAGTGCAAATCTTTATTAATTATGGAAGAGGGGCAACCTTTATTGGAGGAGATGATTAGAGGAATTTTACCTACAAAATGTATTATTAAAGGGAGACTTTCCGGAGAATTACCTCGTGTTGGTGAATTAACTCCGGATAGTGTTAGAGTTGCTTTAGGTTTAGATTCTCTTCCATCACTAAAAGAGAGCGAAATTGTCGTTCCAAGGCCACCTGCTTTATGTATGGGATGTGGGCATAGAGATGTTTATAATGCCCTTAATGAAGTATTAAAAGAGTTCCCAATGCATAGAGTTTTCAGTGATATAGGGTGCTATACTTTAGGTGCTTTACCTCCATTTAGAGCAATTCACTCAACTATTGATATGGGAGCTTCTATTACAATGGCTAAGGGTGCTTCTGATGCTGGTTTGTATCCTGCTGTTGCTGTAATTGGTGATTCTACATTTACACATTCAGGAATTACAGGATTACTTGATGCTGCTAATTCAAACTCTAATATGGTTGTAGTAATATCAGATAACTTAACTACAGGTATGACAGGTGGACAAGACTCTGCTGGAACGGATAAATTAGAGGCAATTTGTATTGCTGTTGGAGTTGATCCATCTCATGTAAGAGTTGTTGTTCCTCTTGCTAAAAATATGGATGAAATTAAGTCTGTAATACGAGAAGAATTAGATTATAAAGGGCTATCTGTTATAATTCCTCGTAGAGAGTGTATTCAGACATTTAAAAGAAATGCGAAGAAAAATAAATCTAAATAAAAAATTAAACGTATGAAGAAAGATATTATTTTGGCAGGAGTTGGAGGGCAAGGTATTTTATCGATTGCAGCTATAATTGGTGAAGCTGCTTTGAATGACTCTTTATATATAAAACAAGCAGAGGTACATGGAATGAGCCAAAGAGGAGGGGATGTGCAATCTAATTTAAGGATATCGTCTAATCCTATTGCTTCTGATTTAATCTCTAAGGGTGGAGCAGATCTTATAATCTCACTTGAGCCGATGGAAGCATTAAGATATTTACCATATTTATCAAAAGATGGATGGATAGTGATAAATATTGCACCTTTTATTAATATTCCAAATTACCCAGAGATGGAAACAATTCTTAATGAATTGAAGTCTATGAAAAATGTGATTTTAGTGGATGTTGATGATGTTGCAAAAGAATTAGGTAATCCAAGAGCTGCAAATATAGTGTTACTTGGAGCTTGTAGTAACCATCTTGGGATTGAACTACATAAAATTGAGGATGGTATAAGACGAATATTTGGTAGAAAGGG
>CAZYQA010000183.1:0-5217 GCA_964649555.1 uncultured Muribaculaceae bacterium | reverse complement strand
CTAAACGAACTAACTATGGACTTTAAACTACTCTTTTTTAAAGCAAGATTTCTTGCTTTTTGCTTATGCGCAACCTTTATCTCGGTATGCGCCTATTCACAAACAATTAATGTAAGTGGCATTGTTAAGGATAACTTCGGGCCAATTATAGGGGTATCTGTACAATTAGATGGTACCAATACAGGTGCTACTACCGATTTTGATGGTAAGTATGAAATTAAAGCCCCAGCCAATGGTATTCTTAATTTTTCTTTTATAGGGTATAAGACAATCGCCGTACCTGTTAATAACCGTTCAACTATTGATGTATCACTTGAGCAGGATGCTGTTCTATTAGATGATATAGTTGTTGTGGGATTTGGTACCCAGAAAAGAGCTAATCTTACAGGAGCAGTTTCCACTGTTGATACAGAAACTTTAACTAACAGGCCTGTTACAGACCTTAATCAAGGTTTACAAGGTATTTCCCCAGGGCTTTCAATTAATTTTAATTCAGGTCAGCTTGGTGCCTCTCCTGTTATTAATGTCAGAGGTATAGGTACTCTGATAGATGGTGTTGCAAGTGGCGGCCCTCTTGTATTGGTGGATGGAATACCAACTAGTATGGATATGGTTAATCCTGATGATGTTGAGAATATTTCGGTTTTAAAAGATGCTGCGTCCGCTTCTATTTATGGAGCTAGGGGTGCTTTTGGTGTTATTCTGATCACTACTAAAAAAGGGAGTAAGAATGATAAAATCAAAGTTTCTTATACAGGTAGTGTAGGTTTTAGTAGCCCAACATCTCTATTGGAGCACATGGAGCCAGTAAAGGAACTTAATTCTATTATCAATGCTGCTTCTGCAAGGGGTGAAGAATCTGAAGTATGGGGTGCTTATCATAAAACAACTTTAGCTGGAGTGGAGAAATGGTATGCTAATTATGCTTCAAAAAGAGATCCTATGGATTTGAATATGGTGTATGGTGAAGATTTTGAAAATGTAGGAGGTACAACTTATTTTTATCGTGTATGGGATGTAAATAAACTGATGTTTGGAAGAAATGTTCCAACTACCAAACAGTCTATCAATCTTTCGGGAAAGATTGGAGAAAATTCATCAATTATGGCCTCTTTCGGATATATGTACAAGAAAGGTATCATGAGGGATAATCCTGAAACAATGAACAGATATAATGCTACCGTAAATTTCAACACTAAATTAGCTAAATGGCTCACTGCTGATATAGGTGTGATGGCATCAAGACAAGACTATGAGGAACCATACAACTATAATGGTGGTGGTGGAGTTTCAGGTGAAGGATATAATGGATACTTTGGACATATTTACCGTTATGGAGCTTATGCACCTTATGGGGAGTATAAAGGGACAGGTTTTGGATTCCCGGGTACAATGCTTAGATACGCAAATAGAAATAAAAGGCGTACAGATTATCTTAGATTATCTACAAAACTAACTGCTGCTATTACTAAAAATATAAACTGGACAGCTGAATATAGTATAGCCCAAAATTATATGGATTGGAGAGTGAATGGTGGTGTTATGTATTTGTGGAGATACCAAGGAGCAATGGTTGATCCTAATGGTGTGCCAACAACTCAATCCAATACAAGCCCGGGATCAACTAATGATGCCGTAAAAAATATCAACTCTAATGAATCTACAAATGTATTTAATACTTATGCAAGCTATAATAAAACATTTGGAGCAGATCATAACTTTAATGCTCAACTTGGGTTAAATACAGAATGGAGTGCTTTTAGAAGAAGCTATAGTGCAAGATTATCTTTACTTGATCCATCTATGCCTGAATTTGGGTTAGCTACCGGAACACAGTATTCTACAGATAATTCAAATAGAAGATTCACTCCAACTCATACACACTATTCTATTGCAGGGCTATTTTTAAGGGTAAATTATGATTATAAAGGGAAGTATTTAGCAGAATTTAATGCTCGTTATGATGGTTCTTCTAAGTTTCCTCAAAGTAGCAGATGGGGTATTTTCCCGTCAGGTTCTATCGGATGGAGAGTATCTGAAGAGCCTTTTATGCAGCGTGCTAGAAAAGTTGTTAATAATCTTAAATTAAGAGCTTCTGCAGGCTCTATTGGTAATCAGAATGTAAGAGCTAATGCTTTTGAAGCTTTAATGTCCGGATATAATGCATATTGGATTGCTAGTAATTCTGCAACACAAATGCTTACTTATGGTTTACCTGCAACAACGGCTGATGGGCTAACTTGGGAAAAAGTTACTACTTATGATGTTGGAATAGATTTGGGATTATTTAATATGTTTAATATAAGTGCAGATTGGTACCAAAGAAATACTCATGGTATGTTGGCTACCGGTGAGGCTTTACCATCCATTTTCGGCGCACCTGCCCCTTTAACTAATGCAGGAAATCTTAGAACCAGAGGTTATGAAATCTCTTTGACATTTAATAAAGAGATTAATAAAAATATCTCGGTGTATGCTAACATAGGATTCTCTGATGCTAAATCGAAAGTTACCTCATGGAGTAGCGCCGGAGTAATTAATGAGCTATATGAGGGTATGGAGGTTGGAGAGATTTGGGGTTTGACATCTGATAGAATTTTACAAGTATCAGACTTTACAAATGGTGTGATGAATCCTAAATTGCCAAACCAAGATGATGTTGTAAGAGGTGCATTTGAGTTTGGCCCTGGTGATATGCTTTATAAAGATCTAGATGGAGATGGTTATATTACAGGTGGTAAGGGAACTAAAGATGATCATGGTGATTTAAGAAGAATTGGAAATAGTACGCCACGTTATGAGTATAACTTTACTATTGGTGGTGAATTTTATGGATTTGACCTGAGTGCTTTCTTTCAGGGTGTAGGTAAAAGAGCTATGGCCGGTACTTCATCGGATGTAATCTTACCTTTCCAAAGAGGCTATTATGATCTACTTTATGCTCATCAGGATGATTATTGGACGCCTGAAAACCCTGGTGCATATTATACCCGTTTGTGGAGGTATTATGGTGCTTCTGATGCATTTACAGGGGTTTATGGCTCAAATAACTCGGTTACTCAAACAAGATATTTATTGAATCTGGCGTATTTCCGTCTTAAAAACTTAACTGTTGGCTATACTATACCTAGGAGTCTGACAAATAAAATAAAAATTGATAAGGTGAGAGTTTACTTTAGTGGCGAGAACCTATTTACAGTAAAAGATAAACATCTTCCGATAGATCCTGAGAGTACCCAAACTGAGCACATGATTGGTAGAAGTTTCCCAATGTTAAGAACTTTCTCATTTGGCCTTCAAGTTAATTTTTAACTCCATAAAAAATTAAAAAAGTATGAAAAAATATATTTTACATAAAATAAATAGCATCGTATTATTTTCTGCTATTTTTATAGCTTTCGGCTGTAACGACTTTTTAGAAAAACCCCCTTTGACTGATTTTACCGATGAGAATTATTGGTCGCAAGAATCTAATGTAAAGGCTTTTGCTTGGGGATTGTATGATCAATTCTATGGATATGGTAGAGGAGGAACCCTTTATGGTGAATTTTACTGGCAGCAAGAGGGAAACCAGAACTATGAGATGAAGTATTCCGAGGATTTGCTTAATAGTACATTTATAAGTTTTCCAAAAGGGGCTTATACTGCAAATGCGAGATGGGATGCCTATTATGCAAATGTTCGTAAAACTAATCTAATGTTGGAGAGAGTTCCGATTGTGAATATGACTGATCAAGCAAAGAATCATTGGACAGGTGTAGCTAAGTTTTTTAGAGCATATAACTTTTTTCAATTAGTATCAGCTTGGGGGGATATTCCAATGCCTTTGGAATACACTTCTCCTAGTGATTTGGAAAAAATATATTTGCCTAGATCTGACAGAAAAGTTGTAATTGAACAAGTGATTGATGATTTAAAGGATGCTGTTTCTAAATTAAAAGATAATGATGGTGTTGGTGCTGTAAATAAGTATGTTGCCGAGGCTCTTTTGGCCAGAGTTGCATTATTTGAGGGAACATTTAGAAAATATCATAAGTTAGATGATTATACGAAGTTTTTAGAGGTGGCTGTGTCTGCTTCTCAATCACTATTGGATTCTAAAAAGTTTATATTAGCACCTACATTCAAAGAGAAGTATAATTCTGATGATCTTAATGGAAATCCAGAAATTATCCTTTATAAGCACTATGAGAAAAATGTAATGACTCATACAGTGCAAGCATATACCCACTGCTCTGCTCCGGCGTTACATGGATTGACTAAGTATGCTGTTGAGAGTTATGTTTGTACGGATGGTTTACCAATCTCTCAATCTCCATTATATAAGGGTGATAAAGGGATTGAGAATGTGCGTGCCAATAGAGATAATAGATTATTAAATTCTATGTTTGATAAACTTGGTTTTTATGGTGTGCCTTATGCAGATATTATTGTATCTTCTACAGGTTATGTAACTTCTCTTTATGATAATCCATTAAAGGATATAAAAGATAATGATGTAGTTTCTGATGGCAAAAACTATATTGATGCTCCGGTATTTACCATTAGTGAAATTTATTTGATTTTGGCAGAAGCGAAAGCTGAGCTTAATACTCTCACACAAGATGATCTTGATAATACTATAAATAAGCTAAGAGAGAGAGCAGGTGTTAAGCCTTTGCAATTATCCGGTAATAATATTATGGCTAATGGTGTTGTAATTGAAGATCCTGCAAGGACTTCTTTATTAGAATCTACTACTAAAGGGGGCATTGTTTCTCCTGTAATTTGGGAAATAAGAAGAGAAAGACGTGCTGAGCTAATTGGATGGCTTGCTCTAAGGCATCTTGATATTGATAGATGGGCTAAAGGTGAATATATGTCTTCTAAAGATAATCCTGATGTAATGTTAGGTGCATGGATAGGGAGTGTTCCTGCTGGAAGTGAAGTGAAAATAAATGCTGATGGTTATATTCAGGCATACCCACAATATTCCAGATCTTTTGAAAGTACTTATTATTTGGATCCTATTCCGTTGAATAACATTATTCTATACGAAAGTAAAGGGAAAGTGCTAACTCAAAATAGTGGGTGGTAAATTCTCTAACTCATAGGGGGGATCTCATATTATTGGGGATGCCCTCTTTTTTATAAATTTCAATATGTTTTCTTATGCATACGTTTAAATTTGGTATTATTGGGACAAACTCTATATCTGATTGGTTTATCAATGGAGCA
>CAZYQA010000182.1:0-5221 GCA_964649555.1 uncultured Muribaculaceae bacterium | reverse complement strand
TAATTAAGCTCCGAACATCTGTAAGAGAGGCATTTGAAGCAAAATTAAATAATGGAATTATAGATATTACAGAGCTTCTTCGCCAAATCACATTAGAAAGCAATGCAAAACTTAATAAGCAAATACACAAGATTGAGTTGCTTAAAAACATATATGACCTTAAAAACACTGTAAATAATTAGAATAATGAAAAATATATTATTAATAGCTGCAATAATATTTGCAATCTCTTGTGCAAAAAAAGAGAAATTTGATGCAACAGGCACATTTGAAAGCACAGAGGTAATTGTATCGGCGGAGGGGCAAGGGAAAATCCTAAACCTCAACATAAATGAGGGGGATATACTTACAGCAGGTGAAAGAGTGGGTGTGATAGATACCGTGCTTTTGTACCTTGCTAAATTGCAATTAGAGAAAAATTCTAAATCGGTACAGGTACAACGCCCCGATATATCGAAACAAATTGCCGCTACTAAGGAGGAAATAGCAAACCAAGAGATAGAGTTGCACAGAGTTGAGAGCCTGAAAAAGCAAGGTGCTGCAACTCAGAAGCAATTGGATGATGCAACCACAAGGCTAAATGTACTCAAGAGCCAATTGGCGGCGCAATCATCCTCTTTACAGAATAGCTGGCAAAGTATAAATGAGCAAAGCTCTGCAATAGAAATAGAGATAGCGCAAATAGATAATAAACTATCTAAATGCATAATATCCTCCCCTATCAATGGAACTGTGCTCACTAAATTTGCAGAAGCGGGAGAATTTGCAACAATGGGGAAACCTTTATTCAAGATTGCGGATATGAATAATATGTATGTGAGAGCTTATGTTACATCTTCCCAACTTGCAAATCTTAAGCTTGGGCAACAGGTGGAGGTGATAGCGCAATTTGGGGGAAGTGAGCAGAAAAAATATAACGGAAATATAATTTGGATCTCTTCGGAGAGCGAATTTACACCTAAGAATATACAAACTGTAGATGAAAGGGCTGATTTGGTGTATGCAATAAAGATTGCTGTAAATAATGATGGCTATCTGAAAATAGGAACTTACGCAGAGGTTAATTTCAATAAATAAGATAGATCCGGCATGCAAATAATACAGACAAATAATCTAAAAAAATCCTACGGCAAAGTTGAGGCGTTGAAGGGGGTATCTTTATCTATAGAAAAAGGGGAGATATTTGGGCTGATTGGGGCTGACGGTGCCGGAAAAACTACATTATTTAGGATTCTTACCACGTTAATATTGCCTGATACGGGAGATGCTGTGGTGAATAATAATGATATAATAAAAGATTATAAGAATATTAGAAACAGTGTTGGATATATGCCCGGTAGATTCTCTCTTTATGGTGATTTATCTGTTGAGGAGAATATAAATTTATTCGCAGCAATTTTTGGGACAACATTAGAGAAAAATAGAGATGTGATCAATGATATTTATACTCAGATTGAGCCATTTAAGGCAAGGAGAGCCTCTAAGTTGTCGGGGGGAATGAAACAAAAACTGGCTCTTTGTTGTGCTTTGATCCACTCTCCTGAAATTTTATTTTTGGATGAGCCTACAACTGGGGTAGATCCCGTATCAAGAAAAGAGTTTTGGGAAATACTAAAAAAGCTCAATCAGCAAGGTATGACAATTATTGTATCCACTCCCTATATGGATGAGGCTAAACAATGCACCAGAATGGCATTTATCAAAGAGGGTAAAATATTGGAAATTGATACTCCACAGCAGGTAGTTTCATCTTTTGGAGAAGCTCTGTATGCTATATCGGCCACCAAAATGCATACTTTACTAGAAGATATAAAAGCATATAATGGAGTAAAAAGTTGTTTTGCATTTGGGGATACTCACCATTTTACAGTAGAGAATGAATTTGATTTTCAATCTTTTAAAGAATACCTCACAAATAAAGATTATAAAAATATTATAATTGAAACCATAACCCCTACAGTAGAGGACTGCTATATAAAATTAGTAAACAGATGAGCGAAAAAGTAATTGAGATACAGAATCTTACAAAAAGATTTGGGAGCTTCACTGCGGTGAATGATATATCTTTTTCTGTTGATAAAGGGGAGATATTTGGCTTTTTAGGTGCAAATGGTGCAGGAAAGACTACTGCCATGAGAATATTATGTGGGCTAAGTTTACCTACGGAGGGGGATGGTACTGTTGCAGGATTTAGCATAAAAACAGAAACAGAGCAGATAAAGAAATCTATCGGGTACATGAGTCAGAAATTCTCTTTATATGAAGACTTGACAGTATCTGAGAACATAACCTTGTTTGCAGGGATTTATGGTGTGCCTGAGCATGAGATTCAGGAGAGAAAAAAAGCCTTATTGGATGAATTAAGGTTTACACAGGAGAAAGATACTCTTGTAAAATCTATCCCATTGGGATGGAAACAGAAGCTGGCATTCTCAGTAGCAATATTTCACCGCCCAAAGATTGTATTCTTGGATGAGCCCACAGGGGGTGTTGACCCGGTAACAAGAAGGCAGTTCTGGGAAATGATTTTTAAGGCAGCAGATAGCGGTATCACTGTTTTTGTAACTACACACTATATGGATGAGGCTGAGTATTGCAACAGGGTATCTATAATGGTGGATGGCAAAATAGAGGCTCTTGATACTCCTGCAAATCTGAAAAAAGATTATGGGGTATCTAGTATGGGGGATTTATTTATTAAACTCGCTCGTAAGGCAAAAAGGGGAGAATAATGAAAAGGTTTTTAGCATTTGTAAGAAAGGAGTTTTTCCATATATTGCGTGATCCTCGCACAATGCTCATTTTGCTTGGTATGCCTATAATCCAGATTATACTATTTGGATTTGCTATTTCGGTAGAGATAAAGGGGATCAACATAGCTATTGTGGCACCGGAGCAGAGCACAACTATTAATGAGCTTACAGAAAAAATTAATGCCAATGATTATTTTTCTGTTGTAAGCTACAGCAATACTCCCGATAAAGCATTAAATATGTTACAGAAAGGGGATGCTGACATTATATTACAATTCCCAACCGATTTCAGTAGAAAAATTGCTAATAATGATATTAGCTTACAAATAATCTCAGATGGCTCAAACCCAAATACAGCCGTTGCACAAGAGAATTATTTACAACAAATCATAGCATCATACTTTAGAGAGCATAACTCTTCAAACGCCCCTACTCAGAGTATAAATATTGATATACACCTTATGTACAACCCGGGGATGGAGAGCTCATATAACTTTGTACCTGGTATTATGGGGCTTATTATGATAATAATATGTGCAATGATGACATCTGTATCAATAGTGAGAGAGAAGGAGATGGGTACGATGGAGGTGCTTCTGGTAACACCTATGCGCCCAATAGGGATAATTTTCTCAAAAATGATCCCCTACTTTGTGCTATCTCTAATTAATCTCGCTATCATACTGCTATTATCAAAATACTTATTGGGCGTTCCATTGGCAGGTAGCATTTTCTGGATATGTACAATTTCAATAATATATATAATTCTCTCTTTGGCTTTGGGGTTATTAATTTCCACTATTGTGAGTACTCAGGCTGCTGCAATGTTATGTTCTGCAATGGTATTATTGCTCCCTGTACTTATGTTGTCGGGGATGATATTCCCAATTGATAGTGCACCAAAGTTTTTCCAAGGGTTATCCTGCGGCATACCTGCTACATGGTATATCTCTGCAATGAGAAAACTTATGGTAGAGGGGCTTCAGGTGAAATATGTAGTAAAAGAGATGTTTATTTTATTAGCTATGTCGATAGCACTTATAGGCATTGCATTAGCTAACTTTAAAAATAGATTGTAATGGTTATAAAATATCTGATATCCAAAGAGTTTAAACAATTTAGAAGAAACTCTTTTCTTCCTCGGCTAGTGATTATGTTCCCTATAATGACTATGTTGGTAATGCCATGGGTGACAACTATGGATATAAAAAATGTAAGAATCTCAATTGTGGATAATGATAACTCCACCACATCGATGAGGCTTATAGAGAAGATAAGCCACTCCGATTATTTCAAAACAAATGATGTGGTTTATTCTTATGATGATGCACTTGAAGATATGGAGTATGGGAGAGCAGATATAATACTAGATATTCCGTATAATTTTGAGAAAGACATTACCAACCTGCAGGTTGGAAATGTTTATATTGCTGCTAATGCAGTAAATGGCACAAAGGGATCTTTGGGAAGCAGCTATTTAGCATCAATAATATCGGGATTTGACAGTAAGATCACAATACGCAATTTTTATAATCAAACTCTCAATTATAAGCAATTTATGATACCTGCCCTTATAGCCGTTCTAATAATATTGCTTTGCGGTTTTCTCCCGGCATTAAACATTGTCAGCGAAAAAGAGAGTGGCACTATTGAGCAGATAAATGTTACTCCGGTGGGCAAGTTTGAGTTTATTTTGGCAAAGCTCATACCATATTGGGTTATTGGTATTGTAGTTTTAACAATATGCTTTGCGCTATCGTGGCTGGTATATGGGTATATCCCAGCCGGAAGCTTTTTTGTTATTTATTGTGGGGTAGTTCTATTTATTTTAGTTATCTCCAGTTTTGGTTTGATTATATCCAACTTCTCCCAAACTATGCAACAATCTATGCTGGTGATGTTCTTCTTTATGCTAATATTTAATTTAATGAGCGGACTGTTTACCCCAATCCGCTCAATGCCCGAGTGGGCTCAATATATTTCTGCCTGTATTCCTCCCAAATATTTTATTGAGATTATGAGAGGTGTTTACCAGAGAGGCTGCACTTTTTCCGATTTGTGGCAACAGTTTATCACCTTAGGTGGGTTTGCTTTATTAATGGGTGTTACTGCTATTTTAAGTTACCGCAAAAGGAGTTAGTGTTTTTTTCTGTCCATATAGTTTTTATATGCCTTCAACACATTTCTAAGCTGCAGAACCATCGTTTTAGATTCATTTACAAAGGATAAGAATAAAATACTGCTTCTGGTTGTATCAATATTATTTTTATTCCTTTTTATCTGATTCTTAATCACATGAGTTACATATGCAAGGAATTCATCTGTCATATTCAATACGCTATCCATTGTGTAATCACCTCCTTTCATAAGCTCATCTGTCTTGCTTATAAATTCATTCACTTTATTATCTATATGGCGAATATTCTCATATCTTTGTAGCAGATATCGTGAACAACAAACTTGCAAAC
>CAZYQA010000181.1:0-5261 GCA_964649555.1 uncultured Muribaculaceae bacterium | reverse complement strand
AAAAATCTTATCACAACCTTGATAAATTATCTCTATTTTAGAGGGGTCAGCCCCCAAAAAATTAATAATATCATCTGCTGTCTGCTTGCTGATAGCTATTATCTTATCAGCATCTTTGCATGCTTTTTTAAACTTTTCGGTATAGATTACCCTATCTAATGGTTTATAATACTCCGGATAACGCATAAAGATCACATCGTGCATGGTGACAACCTTTTTCACATTAGCGCCAAGAGCCGGAAGCTCTCCACTTAATCCGTGAAAAATATCTATTTTATCCTCAGCCACAAGCCTTTTTAGCCCAAGACTTCTCCATACAAATGATGGCAGATACTTATATATTCCACCCGGTAATATAGTCTTAGCATTATCTGATTTTACAAAATTCAGAATCTCCCCTTTAGGCGAAAACTTTGGTGTATATAAATAATAATTATTATACGGATAAATATGACTCATGCCGGATATTAAAGCTCTGCTATAATTTCCAAGTCCGGTGAAGTTTTTGTATGCTCTTTTGGCATCGTATCCAATATTTGCCATCGCTTTAGATTATTATCTCTGCACTAATTGGGTAGTGATCAGAAAGGTTTAATTTATATGTATTGTGATCTACGCACTCAAATTCTTGTGGAAACAAAATATAATCTATCCTCAAAAGGGGCCACAAAGGGATAAAAGTAGCACTAAACCCATTACCAGCCTCCCTAAAAGAATCTTTATGTTTTTTCGCCAAAGAAAAATATGTATAAGACATAGGGGTATCATTAAAATCCCCACAAATTATAGTAGGATATACACTATTATCAATATGCTCCATTATCTTACTCACCTGTTGCGATCTTCTCTTAAAAGTACCCAACACTTTTTCGTGCATAGAAACAATATCACTCTTAAACTCATCCGATGAAACCTTCCTCGAACTATTTAATTTCTCCAGCAAAGAGGTCAAAGATATATTATAAGACTCCAAATGATTGTTATATACCCTTATAATTCTCCCATAATGGTCAATATCTGTGTATATAGACAAATTTGTACTCCCCTTAAAACTCAACTTTCCGCAATCCACGATTGGAAATTTACTAAGTGTCAGATTCCCAAAATAATTTCCTTTACGTGTTTTAAATAGATGCTGATAGTGATACTTATATTGAGGAAAAAGAGAATCAATTAATATCGGATTATCAATAAAAAACTCTTGCAAGCATATAACATCGGGGGCAACATCGCTTAAATGCCCAATAATCTTTGCTCTATTCTCATCTCTGGTATCAGAATTTTCATTAGAAGAGAACATCCCAACATTATAACTCTCCATCTTAAGCTTGATCCCCTCTTTTACAGGAATCTCATCTCCACCAAATCTTATAAAAAGATCCGAAAAGATTAAAGATGGGAGTAAAGCAATAATTGTAATCCAAAAACTCCTACTCCTACCAATTATAGAAATAAGAAGCAATATTACATTTATTATAAGTATCGGGATAAAATAGAGTCCAAAGAAAAGTGGTACACTAAATTTCAAAGGATCAGTATACACCGATAAATAAGATAATGCCAATGCGGCGGCAGCTACAACAAGTATTACCCTGTATGTAAAACCTAAAAAGAAAGGCCTTCTTTTAATTTTGCCGCACATAAATACTAAATACTAATAGTACATTTTATTATTTTTCTTCCAATATCTTATTAAGAAATACCCAAATATCATTCCTCCTAGATGAGCGAAATGGGCTATATTTCCACCTCCGGGGTTAGAAATTCCAAGAATCAACTCCAATCCACCAAAGATCATAACAAAATATTTTGCTTTTAATGCTACAGGAGGGAAAATAAGTTGCATGATATTATTAGGGAATAACATTCCGTAAGCAAGTAATAATCCATAAATAGCCCCTGAAGCCCCTACAGTAGGAGTCATATAAATTTGCTGAAGCTTAATGGAAGCTCCATAAGCACCTGCCTGAGCAGCAGATGTAATAGACTCAACCTCTAAATACATTACCCCTAAGTGCAAAGCTGCTGCACCCAACCCGGTAACAAAATAGTAGAACAGGAATTTTTGCCCGCCCCAAACTCTTTCCAATACACTACCAAAAATATACAACGTGTACATATTAAAGAAAATATGGAAAAACCCTCCATGCATAAACATGTGAGTAACCAGTTGGTATGGTTTAAAAAGTGGTGACCCGGGATAAAACAGAGCAAATTTCTCATACATGAAATTACCCGTAAGCATGGTAATTACATACATGATAATATTTATAATTATCAGGTTCTTAACAACCGGTGGCATACCGGGCATGAAACTTCTATTGCCAAAATACATTTTCTTATCTTTTTATAATTTTTTAATCAATTCATCCATTGTAATAATGGAAACACATTTTTCTCCTAAAGGAGAAGTATAAGGATTGTTGCAGCTAAACAAGGTGCCTATAAACTCATTTGCCTGATCATAAGTCAGGTTTTGAGGCGTATTTACTCTCCCACTCTTTACCATATTCAATGCAGCCCTCTCCTTTTGCTCATTTACTAAATCTCTCCCCTCTTCCAGCAAATCAGCAATCATTGAATCAATATAATCAGTCACTGAGATATTCTCAGCACCATTAATTGCAGGTGTACCATAAACGATTATACAATCCTTCCCAAAAGAACGTATATCAAAACCCAATTGTTTTATCAGATCAATATTTTCCATAACCACAGTATAGGAGTTATGATCTAAATCCATTGTCTGAGGATATAGATTCTCCTGAATACCGGGAGAACCTTTAGATATCGCATCTAAATAAGTCTCATACAAAATTCTCTCTTTAGCTCGATAAACATCTATCAACATGATTCCGGATTTTGCAGGAGTAATTAAATATCTACCCTTAATCTGAATCAACTGATTTTCAACAAAACCTTCATCTTTGAGTAAAGAATCCTCGTGCACAGAAGCATTCATTCTACTCTCCCACACACTTGTATGCGAATCAGTTGCCTGCTCCTCATTATTAAAGGTATTACTTTCTTGCGACCATTCATTCTGTGAGTTCCATTTTGAAGAATAGCTTTTTACCTCCTCTTCAAAAGGATTAAATAAAGGATCATAATTTATCTGAGGAGGTGGTACAAATTTCCTTTCAAAACCCGTATTAATAGCTGGAATCTCCGGAACACCCTCCGTATCAAAATCAATCCCCGGCATAAAAGAATTACCTCCGATAGATTCTTTCACGGCAGCATTTAATATCTCAAATATAACACTCTCATTTTCAAACTTAATCTCTGTTTTGGCCGGATGTATATTTACATCTAAATTCCCCGGCTCAATATTCATATAAATAAAATATGATGGAGAATACCCTTCTGGAATAAGATTACTATATGCCTTAGTAATGGCTTTATGAAGTAAAGCACTTTTAAAAAATCTACCATTTACAAATAAAAACTGATTCGGCTGATTCTTTTTTGCAAGCTCGGGTCTCCCCACAAAGCCGGTAATATTCACCAATGAAGTATCAGTATGCACATCTACTAAATCCTTTGCAGTCTCTTTTCCGCAAACATGAATGATTCTTTGTTTAAGATTTTGCGATGGTAATAGGTGAAAAATATCCCTTGAATTATGAATGAATCGAAACTCTACATCAAGCCTTGTGAGAGCAACACGTGTAAATTCCTGAACAATCTGCCTATATTCAACATTATCCGATTTCAAAAACTTCCTTCTTGCAGGTATATTATAAAATATATTCCTGACAGCAAAATTTGAACCCTCCGCACAAGAAGTTTCCTGAGACGATTTTATTACCGACTCTGCTATCATAACCTCTGTACCGCACTCCTCTCCTGTTCTTCTTGTTTTTAGTGTAACTTCGGCACAAGCAGCTATAGAGGCTAATGCCTCTCCTCTAAATCCATAAGTATGGATTGAATATAAATCATCTGCTTTAGCAATTTTAGATGTCGCATGTCTGCAAAAAGATAACTCAGCATCCTCTTTACTCATGCCACACCCATTATCAATTACCTGAATAAGTGTACGACCGCTATCATTAATAATAACGGTAACCTGAGAAGCACCGGCATCTATCCCATTCTCCATAAGCTCCTTAACCACACTTGCAGGACGCTGTACAACCTCTCCGGCAGCAATTAAATTAGATATATGGCTTGGTAATACTTTAAGCATTAAAAATCATTAGTATAAAAATAGGTTCATAAACTCTGTAAAATACAAAATAGCCATCATAATAGCTGCCAAGGTTAAAACAGTAATAACCCTGGTTATGGTTTTTGCACCATCTGTCCTTTTTACATCAATTCTATTTCTTTTAAACGCCCTCTTCACCATATCTCCCGGTACATATTCTCCCCTCTGCTCTCTCTCTGCCATCTCAATTTTATCATTTAACGCCTCCTTTCTCTCATCATAGTAAAGAGGCTGATAATTAAACACCTTATATTTTGGTGTTTTAAACATACCTATCTTAAATCCCATATTTTTATTTATATATTCATGCAAAGATAATTAAAAATTCGTGCCATAAATTTACTCAAAAAAATATATATTTGCTGCTGCTAAAAACATATTTACAATGAATATCAGGATAGGGAACGGCTATGACGTTCATTTGCTTAAAGAGGGACTGCCATTTTGGCTTGGAGGCATAAAGATTGAGCACACAAAAGGGTGTGTAGCACATTCAGATGGAGACACTTTGATTCATGCTCTTTGTGATGCTTTATTAGGAGCACTTGCCTTAGGAGATATTGGAAAACATTTCCCCGACACATCCGCGGAATTCAAGAATATTGACAGTAAAATCCTATTAGAGCGCACATACAAACTTATCCGTGAAAGAGGATATAAGCTCATCAATGCAGATTGTACTATCTTGCTCCAAAAACCTAAGGTAGCACCATATATTATTCCTATGCGCGAAACACTAGCCAAAATCTTAGACACGCCGTTAGATACAATTTCCGTAAAGGCTACAACAACAGAAGGAGCTGGCTTTGTGGGGCGAGAAGAGGCAATTGCTGTTTATGCTACTGTTTTATTATCCAAATAAATAGAGATACAATATCTTCCTCTTTGTATAAATTTTATAAAATTATATCTAATTATTTTGGATTTATTGAAAATTATACTACTTTTGCAGTCCCAAAATGTTCTGCATTTGGGAGTAAAGTAATGATGGCGCGGTAGCTCAGCTGGTTAGAGCGCATGATTCATAATCATGAGGTCGGCGGTTCAA
>CAZYQA010000180.1:0-5267 GCA_964649555.1 uncultured Muribaculaceae bacterium | reverse complement strand
GAAAGCAACAATAGGAAAGTCATCAAAAATAGAAACGTAGATTTGATTCGCATAAATTTTAATATATATTAATTTGTATTTGATATTTTTTTTCTAGCTTACAAATTAACAGACTTTTATTAAAATCTTTGTTTCATTTTTGCACGATTTCAGGTGAGGTTTCTAGCAACTTGCTATTTCATGTTAATTATTTAATTCATAAGATTTTAAAAACAGAATATTTACATTTTGATACAAACATTTACTCTATTGTTCTATTTTGTAAAAAAATATCCTATTTAAAACAAGGCCTCACTATCACCTGCTCAACCTTAATACCTAGCGGAGAAAGCTTATTAGGCTTATCGGCAAGATCAATCTCAAAATATGTATCTCCCCCTCCTATTTTTACATTTCCAATAAAACACCTTTGTAGCATCTTATCCACACCCGGCAAAAGATGCTTGATAATCTTATCACCTATTGTAAACTTATATTTATTTGCAGCTTCGCTTGGGAGGTAATCTACAAAAACAGAATACTCACCCTCAGGCACATTATTCATAATCCAAGAGATATAAGAATTATGCTGAGTGGTAACATAGTTCTCTGCATCAAAGGCTGCATGTATAGTTGCATTATCATTTGTTAGGATAAACACTCCATCCTTAGACTCTGCCATTTTAGGGTAAATATTTAGCTCACCCTCAAACTCTACAACATATACAGATTTGCAATTATTAAGAGGGTTTGTACCACATTTAAGCACTATATCTCTTCCCATTACCTTAAAATCTACATTTTCCTTCCCTTCAAGAGTATATACTTTATTTATATTCAAGGAGACATTTGGCAACACAATACTATCAAGCTCCATATTACGGGAAATAACATACAGTTTATTCTCTTTAAGAGTGGTATAAACATTGGGCTGGGGTAAAGAAATACTGGTGGGGTTAGTATTATAGATAGCCTCTCCATTAATTTTAAGCCAATCTCCAATCCCATCGAGCACACTCTTCTCATAATCCAAAACGGAACCATCCCCTTTTGGCCCTATATTCAAAAGAAATACTCCACCATAGCTCACTGTCTTGAGCAATCTGTTAAGTTGTTTCTCTATCTGTAAATCTAATTCGGGGCGCACTTGCCAAGATCTATATCCCCACGTTCCATACAAGGATGCAGGATTATCCCATGCTATTTGAGTATATCCCTGCACAGCACCATTATCGGGCAAAGTAAGATAATCACCATAGTTATTCATAATACGGCCACTCACCAAACATTTGGGTTGAATTTTCTTAACCGCTTCCCTAAACTTTTTACTTTGCTCTGCGGTAAGGATTCCCATATCAAACCAAATAGTATAAATATCCCCGTAGTTTGTTAAAAGCTCATGCAGCTGATTCACAATATAATCCTCCAGAGCACTATTAATATGCTCTAGTGGGCTATACAATTGATTTACAAAAGTTGTACAGTTCGTCAAAGAATCGGGCTCCCCCCTCTCAATACCATTGATATATGACCAATCAGGTAATGAGTAATAAAACCCAAGGGGGATATCATAACGCTTGCAGGCATCAGCCAGCTCAGCAATTATATCCCTTCCTGCAGCGGTTCCATCTACCACATTCATCTTTGAGTATTTGGAGTGAAACATACAAAACCCATCATGGTGCTTTGATGTAATAACTATATACTTCATCCCATTACGCTTAGCCATACAGGCAATAGAATCTGCACTCCACCCCTTTGCTGTAAACCCATCACCTAATTTAAGATAATCATTTACAGGAATCCTTGCATGGTTCATAATCTGCTCGGAGTAATAAGGGATATTTTCACCATTCCAAACACCTGCGGCAACAGAATACAAGCCGTAGTGTATAAACAGGCCATACTTTAAAGATTTCCACTCACTCAATTGGCGATTAGAAATAGTATCATTATCAATAACCTGAGAGTTCAGATTAAATAATATAGATATAAATAATAGTGACAATAATATTTTTTTCATAGAATAAAAAGAAACCCCAAAGTTGAAATAAACTTTGGGGCAAAAAATCTATATTTAGTAAATCTATTTAATTATCTCCATTTCATCTAATAAACGTTGCGCACCTGCAAGTTTATCTACAATAAACAATGCGTAACGAATATCAAGAGCAATGTTTCTACAAACAATAGGGTCATAAACGATATCACTCATTGTACCTTCCCACACTCTATCGAAATTAACACCAATCAGGTTACCATTAGCATCAAGTACAGGGCTTCCTGAGTTACCACCAGTAGTATGGTTTGTAGAGATAAAAGCAACCGGAACAGTACCGTTTACCTCCCAAGTACCATAATTTTTAGAAGCATATAAATCTCTTAAACCTTGTGGAATATCATAATCATAAATATTTGGATTATCTTTTTGGATTATACCCTCTAAAGTAGAAACAGGAGTATAATAAACACCATCCGCAGGTGAATACCCTTTCACATTACCATAAGCTACACGCAAAGTTGAATTGGCATCCGGATAGAATACTCTATTTCCGTTGGTAGCCTTATTAAATTCTATCTGCCCTTGCATATAATCTCTATATAAAAGAGTGATCTCTCTGTTTACCTCTTCCAAAGTAGGCATGATATTTTTCTTCACATAATCATTTGTCTGGTTATAAACCTCTTGTGCCAATTCTAAATTAAGTTTCTCAGCATTTTGTGCTCCATAAAGATCCTCGGCCCATTTGTCTATACTACCATATTGTTTCATTTTCTCAATGAAGTAAGGGGATTTATATTTATCAGCAATATTATTATTATATTCATTAAATAATGCGATAAAAGTTTCTCTATCTATAGGGGAGTAATAATCTTTATAGAACTTCTCCTTATTTGGCTGGTTGCGCCCTGCAAAACTTATCAGCTCAACTGCATTTATTGCCTCAGCTTGGTAATCAGACACAAGTGTCAATTCCTCTATTAAAGCATATAAGCTATCCATTTTCTCAACTAAGCCATCATATTTTGATCCTTTAGCCCAGTTTGCAAAATCTGCTTCATAAGCCTCTTTTGAATCTATGGTTTTCAATCTGTTGATACCTTTAGACTCACCTTGCCATCTTTTCCAAGAGTTAGCAACAGACGCATTTTTAGAAGCATACTTGATTCTAATTGCAGCATCTTTAGCCATCTCTCTGTTTTGAATATCCAATCTCATAGTACGTAGTTTAATCTTATGAGGATTAGAAGTCTCAGCAATATATCTTACAGCATCCGACATTAAGTACTCATTTGTACGCCCCGGGAAACCATAAACCATAGTAAAATCACCCTCTTTTATTCCTGAAGCATTAATCTTCAATGATCTTGAAGGCACAAAAGGCACATTATTCTCAGAATATTCTGCCGGCTCATTATTCTCATCTGCATAGATGCGGAAAAGAGCAAAATCTCCTGTATGGCGCGGCCACATCCAGTTATCAGTATCGCCACCGAATTTGCCGATTGATGAAGGTGGAGCACCCACTAATCTTACATCCGGAAAATCTTGATAAACATATAGATAATATTGATTACCGTAAAATAATGGCGTTACCCTTGCTCTATAAAATTTACCCTCTTTAGCTGCTTTTTCTTCAATTGCTTTTGAGTTTTTATCAACTAAGGCTATTCTCTCTTTCTCTGTCATACTAGGTTTATAACCTTTCAGAACATCTGCTGTTACATCTTTCATATATTTTAAGAATGATACCTTTAAGTTTTTATTAGGTAACTCATCCTCTTGCTTAAAAGCCCAGAACCCATCCTTTAAATAATCATTCTCTACAGAGCTGTGAGATTGAATTTGCCCAAATCCGCAATGGTGATTGGTAATAAGCAAACCTTGTTTAGAAATGATTTCACCAGTACAGCCACCATTAAAATGCACAATTGCATCTTTCAATGAAGAGCTATTGATATCATAAATATCCTTTTCGGTTAATTTCAGCCCTTTTGCCTGCATATCCTTGATTCTTAAATGAATCTCAGAAGGGAGCCACATTCCTTCATCTGCAAACAAATTGAGTGAAAAAATCAATAATAGTGATAATAAAGTAAACTTTTTCTTCATATTTTGTTTATTAAGTAGTATAAATAATCGTATTATACAAAGATACAAAATAAAATAAATTATTAATTTTGTTCTTTATTAAATTTAACTCATGAATAATATTTCCAGATACATAATAATTATTGCCATAATTACATTTATAGGAGTAATAGCATGGTATTTTTCTTCAATTATTGCGAGTATATTAATTTCTGCAGTTTTATCATTACTAGGCCATCCTGTAATGGAGCTATTCGGAAAAATACATATTGGAAAACATAAGTTTCCCAAATCCATTGCAGCCCTACTCACGCTCATATTATTAGCATCTGTAATAGTAGGAGTTATATTATTTATTACACCTTTGATCGGGCAAATAATAGCAGAGATGAGTGCTCTGAATCTGGATGAATTAAATCATAGGCTCTCTGTACCTCTGTGGAAGTATAATAATATGCTATATGAATTTTTCCCAACCATGGATAGAAACCTCACAATAGAATCTATGATAATGGAACAATTTAAAAGCATTCTGAATGTGAGTGTATTTTCACATGCCTTTACTTCAGTAACCAGCTTTATTATCCATTTAGGGGTATGCGCGTTCACAATCGTATTTGTTACTTTCTTTTTCTTAAAAGATAAAGATGCGTTCACTGAAATGGTACTCTTATTTGTACCTAGCAAATATGAGCTAAATACAAGAAGAGCATTAGATAATGTAAACAAACTACTGATAAGATACTTTGGAGGTATAACCGTAGAGATGTTTCTTATAACAATACTAAACACAGTGGGGCTGCACTTTATAGGGGGATTAGATTTTCAGCTATCTGTAGTGTTGGCATTTTTATCTGCAATCTTCAATATTATCCCTTATGTAGGGCCTGTTGTTGCAGGGCTATTCGGCACGGCAATGGGAGTGCTTGCACATTATACCACAGGTGCCGATCCCGATATGGTGGCTCTAATAATACGATTTGTAGGTATATTCTTGTTTACTCACCTTTGTGATGTATCTATATTCCAACCATACATATATTCAAATAGTGTGAAAGCTCACCCATTGGAAATCTTCCTTGTGATAATAGTAGCGGGGCAGATTGGTGGAATAATAGGGATGCTTGTTGCTATACCTGCTTATACAGTAATAAGAGTGTTTGCAAAAGAGTTCCTTTCAGGATTTAAGATAGTT
>CAZYQA010000179.1:0-5309 GCA_964649555.1 uncultured Muribaculaceae bacterium | reverse complement strand
TTATTCCATTTTACAATATAAAAGATTTACAATGCTAAATTCAATTGATTCATAGAAATATATAGATGTGAACTTTACAGATTTAATTATATCAGAATCTTATTATGATTGTGTGTTTCAGGGATGTGAATTTAATGATATAACTATCAGAAACACATACTTTGAGAATTGCATATTTAATCGTTGCAATTTTTCTCTCACCAGATTTCAGTGTAATCTTTCTGATATTAAATTTATTGAATGTAAAATGACAGGCTCTAATTTTGATAAAATGAATAAGTTTTCATCCAATCTTGAATTTATAGACACAAATCTCGAATATGCGATCTTTTCCCAAACCAATCTTAAAGGATCAAGTTTTACAAACTGCTCACTTGTAGAGTCTGATTTTACTCAATCAGACCTTACAAATGCAATTTTATCAGAATGCAATCTGCTTCGAGCTGTTTTTAATGAAACAAACTTTAGAAAATGCAATTTATCAACATCATATAATATAGTGCTAGACCCTGCCAGCAACAAGGTAAAAGATATGATTATTAGTGAGCAGGAACTTAAAGGATTATTAATTTCTTTTGGGATTGTGATTTCAGACAATTAATCCCTCCAACCCCAAGGAGCAGATGGCGTATCCACCTCTTTGCTTAAATCAAAAGTTACAGTAAAAACTCTATTACTACCTACGCGCTGAAGATTATAAGTATATGTATTATCATCAATAGTGATCCACCATACATTAAACGTAGCATAATCGATTAAATCCGATGTAAATTGATCTGCTGGGAAGAATTGCATATTTGCATTACCTGCATTACTACTCCAGCCTCCATACATGGTTACTTTATCCTCACTCCCATCATCATGCCTATGATCATGTTTGAGCAAAATACGATCATTCTCAAGAGTTAAAACCCAAGTACGAGATTTATCATCCCCCACAAAAAAAGGGATACGTATCCGATTCTCTTCGCAAGAGCGTACATGCATCACTAATCGTTTACCGCTAAAAGCATCCCCTTCTCTGGCGCCAGCAGTAACAGTCCCCTCATAGGCTTTGCCACTATGCTTTTTTAAGTTATCAAAGAATTGATGAGCTGATGATTTGTCTTGTGAGTAACCGATACCGGCAACAAAACAGATCAGAAGAAATAGAAATAATTTTTTCATACAGTTTAATTTTTGTTTTATGTATTAGCTAAATGCATAAAACAAAAATAACAAAAAACTAAATCATTTCAAAGAGAGAGCCGAAACCAACAATTCCGGAATTTGAATCTCATCACATTTTATTGAGCTTATAAGCTGCACCCCTTGAGAAGTGAGCGAAAAATGCATCTGACGCTTATCCTCCTTGCACATAAAACGTTCAATCAGCCCTTTCTTCTCTACGGAGGCAATTACTTTAGAGATATTTGATGCAGTAAGCCCCAACAACTCTCCAAGTTCTCCTGATGAAAGGCGTTCGGATTTAACTAATGAACATAAAATCATCCCCTCATTAAGGGATATGCCATAGCGTTTTTCAAACTGTTGCTCAAACGCTATGACACTACGTTGTATATCTCTTATTTTACACAATTTTTCCATTTGCGATTATCTTATATCGGATTGCAAAGTTAGTAACATTTTATATAAATAAATTGACATTTGCATTCTCTGCTCTCTCCATATAGGTAGCTACCCCTCCTATTGTAACCTGATCAAGCAATTCCTCTCGCTTCACTCCCATTACATCCATCGACATTTGACAAGCTATAAATTCCACACCGTTTTCAATAGCTTGGCTACGTAGAGTTTCCAGTGAATCAATCCCTTTCTGCTTCATAATATGGCGCATCATCCTATCACCTATCCCAAACATACTCATTTTGGAAAGGCTTAATTTAAGCGAGCTGGAAGGGAGCATCATTCCAAACATTTTTCCAAAAATATCTTTTTTCACTTTTGGCTTAGATACCTTCTTAATAGTATTAAGTCCCCAAAATGTAAAGAATATTGTTGTTTTTTGCCCTGTTGCTGCTGCTCCATTGGCAAGTACAAAGGTTGCAAGAGCTTTATCCAGATCATCACTAAACATAATCAATGTTTTCCCTTTATCATCACATGAGCTTATAAGAGAACAACTTTTTTCTCCTTTTTCTATTACCACAGTATATTTCCCTTTCTCATCACTTTTTGAGATTAGTTTATTTCCTGTTGTATTGCACCATGCCTGTGCATCACGGGCAAACCCTGCATCCGTAGCAACTATTTCAACCCTTTCACCCACATTAATGCTCTCAATTGATTGCTTAATCTTCATTATCGGGCCGGGGCATTGTAACCCACAAGCATCAATTTTTATGGTATTATTATTCTCTGTCATAATTTCTAATTCTTTAGCTTTTGGGGTTAGAACATTTATCGGAGCTATCGCTGTAGAGTAAGTCTTATAACCGCCCGATAAGTTTTTTACATTTTTATATCCGCGTGCTGTGAGAATCTTCAGAGCTAAATATCCCCTTAAACCTACTGCACAAAATATATAAATCTCTTTCTCTGCAGGTATCTCGTTTATACGGCCCCTGAGTTCATCAAGTGGAATATTTATTGCCCCCTCTATTGTTCCGAAAGAAAATTCGGCGCTAGTGCGAACATCAAGAAGTAATGCATTCTTATTCTCTTTTATCTCTCTCCAAGATACAATTGGCATTGCTCCATTCAAAATATTACCGGCAACATATCCAGCAATTGCGATAGGATCTTTTGCTGATGAGAAAGGGGGAGCATAAGCATGCTCAACACACATAAGATCATATACCGAGCCTCCTTTCTTAATAATCAGAGCAATCTGATCTATTCGTTTATCAATACCATCATATCCCACAGCCTGCGCACCAAAAAGTTTACCATTTTGGGGGTCAAAAGTTAGTTTTATTGTTAAAGGTAAAGCATTTGGATAATATCCGGCATGCGAGGCACCATGAGTAGTAGAACTCAAGTATGGAATATTCATCAGTTTTAATCTCTTTGCAGCCAACCCCGTAGAAGCAACTGTCATATCAAAAACCTTAGCTATAGAGGTAGCAATTGCTCCCTCATATTTTACAGAATTTCCAAAAACCATATTATCTGCAACTATTCGCCCCTGACGATTCGCCGGATTTGCTAAATAATTTAAATAAGGCTTTCCGGTTAAAGGGTGAGGAAATTCTATTGCATCTCCAACTGCATATACATCAGAGGCAGATGTCTGAAGATACTCATCTACCCATATTCCTCCGGCTTCTCCAATTCTCAGCCCTCCCCTCTTTGCTAGGTTGGTTTCGGGGCGAACACCAATTGATAAAATAACTATATCCGCTTCAAGAGCCTCTCCACTTTTGAAAAATACTACAATCTTATCTCCTCTTTTTTCAAATTTTTCAACACTCTTTTCAAGATAAAGAGATACACCCTTTTGTATAAGATGTTGATGAACATGGGATGCAATTGAAAAATCCACCGGAGCCATTACCTGATTACCCATCTCTACAACCGAAACATGCGCACCTGTTTCATATAAATTCTCCGCCATCTCCAATCCAATAAACCCTGCACCAATCACCACAGCACTCTCAATATTATGGGTGTTAATATAATTTTTTATACGATCCGTATCATCCACATTCCTAAGAGTAAATATCCCCTTGCTATTTATCCCCTCCAAAGGGGGTTGCACAGGTGATGCTCCCGGAGATAGCAACAATTTATCATAACTTTCCGTATATACTTCTCCGGAAACTTTGCGCACAGATACATTTTTAGCCACAGTATCAATCTCAATAACTTCGCTCTCTATACGCACGTCAATATTAAACCTACCCCCAAATGAAGCAGGCGTTTGTAAAAAAAGTTTCTCACGTTCAGCAATTGTACCACCTATATAATAGGGTAATCCGCAATTTGCATAAGAGATATACTTTCCCTTCTCAAATAAAATAATTTCAGCAAATTCATCTGCCCTGCGAATTCTTGCGGCTGCTGTTGCTCCTCCTGCAACTCCACCAATAATCAAATGTTTCATACGTTTAACCATTTCTATTTTCCAATAAATTATAAACGACTACATATTAAAGAAATCACATAATCAGATAAAAACAAAGCATTCTCAGAAAGACTAACATTATCACCATCTATAGTGATTAACCCATCTGCGACAGATTTAGCCAGAATAGCATCTAAGGCATACACCTTATAAGCCTCCCCTAATAAAGAAGCTACTTTAGAATAACTAAAACCAGACTTTCGACGAAGCCCAAGCATAATAGACTCATCTATAAAATTCTCTCTCGTAATCATCTCCTGCTCCACATCCTTAAACTCAGAATAACTACGAATATCAGCAGGATTCCAAGACCTAAAACCGAAGTCAGAACCAAAGCTAGCCTCAGAACTAGAAACAGCCCCAGAATAAGAATGAGCCGAAGCCCCAAGACCTAAATATGCTTCCTGAGTCCAGTAAGAAGAATTATGCCTAGACTCAAAGCCAGGACGTGAGAAATTAGAAATCTCATACTGAATATATCCAGCCTCAGCCAAAATCTTCCTTAAAAATTCATACTGTCTGCGGCAATGCTGCTCATCCAATTCCACAAAATCACATTTATCCAAAGCACTATTTGGATCCACGCTAAGCTGATATGCAGAAATATGCTCAGGAAAAAGTTCTATCATCTGCCTAACATCATCCTCCCAAGAAGCATGATTATCAGAATAGCCAAAAATTAAATCTAAAGAGATATTTTCAAAACCAGCCTCCCTTAATAAATGATAAGCACGCTTAGCCTCACTAGCATCATGCCTACGACCCATCCACCTTAAATGCTCATCATCAAAAGACTGAACACCCATACTAATCCTATTAAAGCCTAGTTCTTTAAGTCCCAAAGCATACTCTCGCGTAATATCATCAGGATTCACCTCGATAGTACATTCTTTTAAGCAAGCATCAGTACCACTAAAATACATATCTTTAATATCATCGAGGACAGATTTAAGACTGCCTAAAGGCAATAAAGAAGGTGTTCCTCCTCCGAAATAAATCGTCGTAGGAGAAACACCTTTAAAAAAATCTTTGCGCGCTAAAATTTCTTTTTTTAGAGCACTAATATATGAATCTATATCATTCTTCTTAGAGCATAATTCTGAATAAAAACCACAATAAATGCAATAAGACTCACAGAATGGTATATGTACATAAATACCTGCCACTTCTATCTTAATAGAATATCACTAGAGCCTAAAAGACCTTCCTCTACAGAAGCATCTACAGAATAAACACCCTTACT
>CAZYQA010000178.1:0-5316 GCA_964649555.1 uncultured Muribaculaceae bacterium | reverse complement strand
TTATATATAATAAACAAATCTACATCGGAATAAAAGAAAAGAAGGTAACTACAAGCATTAACTTATAGTTACCTTCAATAAAAAAGTATTTAATTATAAAATTATTTACCCATAATTGCAGCTTGCGCAGCAGCTAAACGAGCAATAGGAACACGGAATGGAGAACAAGAAACATAGTTCATACCTATTCTGTAGCAGAACTCTACAGACTCAGGATCACCACCATGCTCACCACAAATTCCTACTTTTAATTTAGGATTAGTTGCACGCCCTTTATCAATACCCATTTCTACCAATTTACCTACTGAATCTTGGTCAAGAGTTTGGAATGGATCTGCAGGAAGAATTTTCTTTGCAATATAATCACCCATGAAAGCTCCGATATCATCACGTGAGAAGCCAAATGTCATCTGTGTTAAGTCATTTGTACCGAATGAGAAGAATTGAGCTGTTTTAGCCATCTCATCAGCCATAATTGCTGCACGAGGAATCTCAATCATTGTACCATATAAGTACTCCAATTTTTTACCGGTAGCAGCTTCAACCTCTGCATGCACTTTATCACATATAGTTTTTTGGAAATCCAACTCTTTAACAGAAACAGTAACAGGAATCATAATCTCAGGTTTTGGATCTAACCCTTCAGCTAATAACTCAGCAGTTGCAGTAAAGATAGCACGGAATTGCATCTCTGAAATCTCAGGATAAGTGATACCTAAACGCACACCACGGTGCCCCATCATAGGATTAACTTCATGCAATGATTCGCCACGTTTTTTCACATCATCCAAAGTGATACCTAATCCTTCAGCCAACTCATTTTGTTTCTCTGCTGTTTGCGGAACAAACTCATGCAAAGGTGGATCTAATAAACGGAATGTTACAGGTAAACCGTTCATTACTTTCATTGTAGATTTAACAGCCTCTTTTACGAATGGCTCTAATTCTCCTAAAGCATGTTTTCTCTCAACAACTGTATTCGAAAGAATCATCTTGCGTAATTTAGAAAGTGGTTCCTCAGAGTTTTGTCCATAGAACATATGCTCAATACGGAATAAACCTATACCTTCAGCACCAAAATTAATAGCACATTGTGCATCATCCGGTGTATCTGCGTTTGTTCTTACTCCCATTGTTCTGAATTTGTCTACAATTTTCATATACTCAACAAAACGTGGGTTCTCAGAAGCATCCATAGTATCGATAGCTACATCATAAACATAACCTTTGCTACCATTTAAGCTGAATACATCACCTTCTTTATATACTTTTTCACCAATAGTAAGCACTTTAGTCAATGGGTTGATATGTAAAGCATCGCAACCTACGATACAACATTTACCCCATCCACGAGCTACAAGAGCAGCGTGAGAAGTCATACCACCGCGAGCAGTTAATAAACCATCTGCAGCACGCATACCTTCAACATCCTCCGGATTAGTCTCTTCTCTTACTAAGATCACTTTTTCACCTTTTGCAGCAGCCTCAACAGCATCTTCTGCAGTAAAATAGATTTTACCAACAGATCCACCGGGGCCTGCAGGAAGACCTTGAGCGATCACTTGAGCAGCTTTCTCGCTTTTCGGATCTAATATTGGGTGAAGAAGCTCATCTAATTGAGCAGGAGCAACACGCATAACAGCTGTTTTCTCATCAATTTTGCCTTCATGAAGCATATCCATTGCCATATTTAAGGCAGCCAAACCTGTTCTCTTACCAACACGGCATTGAAGCATCCATAATTTACCATCTTGGATAGTAAACTCGATATCTTGCATATCATGGTAGTGATTTTCTAAGCGTTTTTGAATAGCATCAAGCTCTTTATAAACTACAGGCATTGCAGTTTCCAAAGAATCCAAGTTTTTATTATGCTCATTTTTAGTAGCTTCATTCAATGGGCTTGGAGTTCTGATACCTGCTACAACATCTTCTCCTTGAGCATTAATCAACCATTCTCCATAGAATTTATTTTCGCCAGTAGCAGGGTTTCTTGAGAAAGCAACACCGGTAGCAGAATTTTCACCCATATTACCAAATACCATTGCTTGCACGTTTACTGCTGTTCCCCATTCATCTGGAATATTTTCTATTCTTCTATAAGAAATAGCACGTTTTCCATTCCAAGATTTGAATACGGCTCCAATACCACCCCATAATTGCTCATAAGCATCATCTGGGAAAGGTTTACCTAATTCTTGTTTAACACGGATTTTGAAGTCTTCGCAAAGTTGTTTTAAATCTTCTGCTGTAAGATCGGTATCAGAAGCATAACCTTTATCCTTCTTAACTTTTCCCAACATTCTATCTAATTGCACACGAATACCGTTACCTTCTTCCGGCTCAATACCTTCAGCTTTCTCCATAACGACATCCGAATACATCATAATCAATCTCCTGTAAGCGTCATAAACGAATCTAGGGTTACCTGTTTTAGCAATTAATCCCGGAATTGTAGCAGAACATAATCCAATGTTCAATACAGTTTCCATCATTCCAGGCATAGAGCTTCTCGCACCCGATCTACAAGAAAATAAAAGAGGCTCTTTAGGGTCACCAAATTTCATTCCCATAACAGCCTCAGTTTTATCAATCGCAGCATCAACTTGCTCTTTAAGCCCGGCAGGATATTTACAGCCGTCTTTGTAGTAATCTACGCAAGTCTCTGTTGTAATTGTAAAACCTGCAGGAACAGGAATCTCCAACTTGCACATTTCTGCAAGATTGGCACCTTTACCTCCTAATAAGTTCTTCATAGAACCATCACCCTCAGCAGTTTTACCGCCAAAACAATAGACCATTTTGTTTTCAGACATAATTAAAATATTTTGTGGTTAATAAATAGTTAAAACCAAAAAAAGCGGATACTCATATTAGTATCTGCAAATGCTAAAAAAAAATAAAAAAAAGTGAAAAAATGATATTTTTTAATCCCGATTTGGGCACCATTTATCAAAAAAGACTTTTTTTTTACACTACAAATATAATTACGAATTTTAAAATCTCAAAAAAATATTTTTGAGGCATTAATCACCAAGTTCATTCCACCCAATATTAACACCTATATTTTTCAATGAATTAACAAGATTAAGCTTAGTTGAAAGAGGATCATCGCTAACTCCTGGCTTCCCTTCATATAAATTATAATTATGCCTATTATCCAGATCGGTAATATTAGGCATAATCACATTAGCTCCACAAAGAAGAGCTTTCTCCCTAGCATTTGAATTTAATACTTGCAGAGCCGTAGTTGCAGCAATATTTATATTCGGCATTAATATTCTGAGAATTGCTATCATTTTCAGAGATAGCCATAACTTAGACTCAGCATCCATATCTTTTATTTCCCCTCTCTCTATCATTTGTCCCAGCGGCGTTGATGAATGATAAATATATGGCCCCATGCCTACCATGCCAATATTTATCTTTTTAAAGAACAATAAGTCGTTAGCCAAATCCTCTACCCTTTGCCCAGGTACACCTATCATCACTCCTGTTCCCGTTTTAAATCCGGCTAACATAAGATTATTTATTGATTTTAATCTATCTGCAAAAATGTGCAAAGAGTCATCCGGGTGGAGCTGTGAATAAAGTTTTTCATTTGAGGATTCAATCCTCAATAAATACCTGTGTGCACCTGCATTATACCACTCTCTGTACACTTCAATAGGGTGTTCTCCCAAAGATAATGTTATCCCTAGCGGATTAGGATTAGCTTCACCAAAACTCCCTTTACTGGGCTTTAGTTCCTTGATTCTATATATTAAATCTGTAATTTTTCTCCTGAACGAATTATCTATACGCTCCCCTGATTGTATTACAACACTTCCATACCCTGAGTCTAAAGCAAACTGAGCCTCCTTAATTACCATATCATGCAAAAGCTCATATCGTTTAACATTTTTATTAGAATTGCGAATACCGCAATAATAACAATCTTTTACACAAATATTTGATATCTCTATCAATCCCCTAAACCAAACTTTATTTCCACGATGGATATTTTTTATCTCATTTGCATACTTAAAAAGCTCCTCCAGCTCAATCCTCTCTTTCTCAATTGACGGATTTAAATTAAGGTAATATAAAATTTTATCGAAATCCATTATCTCAAAGGTTTAATCACTCTATTGTAAATACCCTGCATAAATGCCATAGCCATACCATAATTAGTTACAGGTATTCCTCGCTCTATGAGTGAATGCATCCTATTATTTAATTGCAAAGAGGTAACCATACACCCCCCACACTGAACTGCCAGATCGAAATGCTCATCAGGTATAGGATCCAATGCCTGAACAAAAGTAAACTCAGGAGTTGTATCCTCTCCAAGATATTTTTTAAACATCATCGGCAATTTCACTCTTCCTATATCATCACATGATTTATGATGAGAACATGATTCCAAAATAAGAATCTTCACATCCCCTTTTAATTTTTCGATCTTGGGTGTTCCATTCAGATAAGCATCAAACGGCCCTTTTGATCTAGCCAGCAGCATACTAAAGCTAGTGAGAGGCACATGCGCAGGAACAATCTTATTCACAACTGCAAACGCCTGACTATCTGTCACTATCAAATGTGGTGAATACTTTGACAAATAGCCCGATAAACTATTTGGCTGCATCACAACAGAGATTCCACCCCTATCAAGTATATCTCTTATAGCCAGCACTTGAGGAAGAATCAATCTCCCGGTGGGTGCACCCTCATCAATAGGGCACACAAGCACAATAGTTTCACCCTCTTGCACCAATCCTTGCAGTATGGTCTTATTATTATCAGATTTTTCAGTTAGGATATTGATTATATCCTTGATTAAAGTGCCTCTGGCCTGTAAAGCATTTTTTTCATCAATAATATTGCATGAGAAATCCTTCACCCTAATATTATATTTCAAATTCAATTGCTCGGCACTCTCATTATCTAATGATACTATATCGCTCTGGTTATGCAAAACTATAACAGGTATATTTTTCTTCTTCAACATCTTCAAAATCTCTCTATCCTCTTTATCAAATAAATTACCGGTATACAGTAATATTGCAGCATCAATTATTCCTACAATCTCTTTTGTTTTTTCCACTCTTTTTTCTCCCACTTCTCCCTCATCATCATAGCCCGCAGTATCTACAAGCACAACCGGGCCTACTCCAAATATTTCAAGTCTTTTTTTTATCGGATCTGTAGTGGTGCCTGCCACATCAGAAACAATCGCAACATCCTCTTCCAAAAGAAAATTAATCAAAGAACTTTTCCCCGAATTTCTTTTACCAAAGATGCCAGTACCTATTCGAACCATATTAGAACCGTGTT
>CAZYQA010000177.1:0-5321 GCA_964649555.1 uncultured Muribaculaceae bacterium | reverse complement strand
GTTTGTTAATAATATAGTGAAAGAAGAATTAGCTGCAATTAAAGAGTTTGGCGGAAAAAAGTCGCCGCATGTTCTTAGACATACCTTTGCAACTCAGCTATTGAATAACGGGGCATCCTTAAATTCAATTAAAGAGGTTCTTGGGCACTCGTCTCTTGCTGCAACTCAGGTTTATACGCACAATTCTTTTGAGCAGTTAAAAAAAGTATATAACAAAGCCCATCCAAGGGCAAAAAAAGGAGGTTAATATGGATATCAGAGTACAATCTGTAAAATTCAACGCAGACATTAAATTATTAGATTTCATCAACAAAAAAGTTGGGAAGCTTGAGAAGTATAATAATGAAATTGTAGACTGTGAAGTTTCGCTCACTCTACTTCCTGATAATGCAAATAAATGCGTGAAGATTATAATTTATCTTCCTCAGAAAAAAGAGGTATTTATTGAGAAAAACGCTTCTACATTTGAAGATGCTGTAGTTGACTGTGTTGATGCGTTAAAAGAACAATTAGTAAAAATAAAAGAAAAGAATAGTCCTAAAGGGAGTTTAAAAGAGATTTAATTTTAAAAAACAATTATGAGGAAAATAGTTTTCTTAGATGCCGATACACTGGGAGATGATATATCTCTATCCCCAATATCACAACATGGTGAGTTGATCACCTATCCATTTACAAAACCGGAAGAAGTTGTGAGCAGAATAAAGGATTGTGATATCGTAATAGTGAATAAAGTTGTGTTAGGCCCTAAAGAAATAGACTCTGCACCCAACTTAAAACTGATATGTGTAGCTGCAACCGGCACAAATAATATTGATATTGAGTATGCAAATCAGAAAAATATAGCTGTAAAGAATGTTGCAGGGTACTCTACAGAGAGTGTTGCCCAGGTTACTTTTTCAATGGTATTATCTTTAGTGGGTAAAATATCTTACTTTGATAACTTTGTGAAAAGTGGAGATTACACCAAAGGGCACTCTTTTACAGATGTGAGCAATCCTTTCTGTGAATTAAAAGGTAAAAAATACGGTATTATCGGGCTAGGTAATATTGGCTCAAGAGTTGCACAATTAGCAACTGCATTTGGAATGCAAGTTTACTATTCACCTACAAGTGGTATAAACCATTCAAATAAATATAAGGCATTACCTTTAGATAGGCTTATGAAAGATTGTGATATTATTTCAATCCATTCTCCATTGAATGAGAGAACAAATAATCTCATTACTTATGACAAAATAAAGCTAATGAAGCCTACTGCCTATTTATTAAACCTGGGTAGGGGAGGGATAGTAAATGAAGAGGGTTTAGTTAAAGCTCTTAATGAAAACTTGATTGCAGGTGCAGGAGTTGATGTTTTTACAAAAGAGCCGCTACCTGCTGATTCACCTTATTTTCAGATAAAGGATAGTAATAAAATTATATTTACTCCGCATATTGCATGGGCAAGCAGAGAAGCAAGAGAACTATTAGTCTCAATGTTGGGCAAAAATATTAATTCGATGTTCCCTTTAGATGTAGTAGAGGAATAGAAATTAAGTTATAAACAAAGAAATTGAGGTTGTCTAAAATTAAAAGTAATTTTAGACAACCTCTTTTTTGTGCGATATATTTAATGTATAGCTAATTCTGTTATATAAAGTTTACTTAAAATATTGAGCGTTGTGCAGTAACCCTATCTGGAGCAGTGGTTCTTGCATGAAGCTCTATTCGTTGCAACGATTATATGGCAAGCGTGGGGCAGTATCTGCTCTGAGAGGCAGTTTTACGCATAAGGCTTAGTTAATTTGGCCCCTTATACTGGGAGCGTTGTGCGGTAACCATATCCTGAACGGTGATTTTTGTACCAAGCTCTATCCATTATAACGATTTTATGGCAAGCGTTGGGCGGTAATTGCTCTGAGAAGCCATATCCAGCACTATGTTTATTTATCGACTATAATGATCGAATCAAATTGCGGCTAAAAAGAAAAAGCCCGGTACAATACCGAGCTTTATTCCATTCAAGAGTTTATTAATTTATCCTCTTTAATTATTTATTGTGAAGATGTTAGATGAGCATTTTTTTACCCAGCATAACGCAAAAATCACAATTTTAATTCTTAGTATTCTCGAGAAGTTGTATAAAATTAGGGATTTTAAGGCTTGCGATGGACTAAAAAGCGGAGTTTACTTTAGTAAATGAGCATTTTTAGAACGAGCATAACGCAAAAATCACAATTTTAGTCAACTTCTACTACCATGCAAGAGCACTAGCACCTAATATAGCCGCATCACTCTCCTTCAAAGCACTAAGAATAATCTTAACTTTTCCTTTCCAAATAGATAGCAGGTTATCATTCATTGCTTTCTCAATAGGATCCAAGATAAAATGACCTGCTCTGGTTAAACCACCAAACAATATAATTGCTTCGGGAGCGCTAAACGCTACGAAGTCTGCAAATGATTCTCCAAGTTTTTTTCCGGTGAATTCAAATATTCTGATAGCTAAAGCATCTCCTTGCTCTGCAGCTTCAAAAACATCTTTTGAAGTTATATTGTGAGTTATATTTCTTAGTACGCTAGGTTCATCGCTCATTTCAAGCCACTCGGTTGCTGTTCTTGCAACTCCAATAGCAGATGTATATGATTCTAAACACCCTTTCTTTCCACAGCCGCATTGTCTGCCGTTATGCCTTACCGAGCATGTGTGACCAAGCTCACCCGCAAAACCGTCATTGCCATAAACGACATCACCATTTATTACGATGCCACTTCCAACACCTGTGCCGAGAGTGATCATAATAAAATTCTTCATGCCTCTAGCTGCACCATAAGTCATTTCTCCAACTGCTGCAGCATTTGCATCGTTGGTTACTATAACAGGGATTCCACCTAAGCATTCAGATACTTTTGTAGATAATTGGATAGTTTTACCTTTTGCCCACTCTAAGTTTGCAGCATCCTCGATAGTTCCTTGATAAAAGTTACCATTAGGGGCACCAATTCCAACTCCATGGATATTATCCATGCCTACTTGTTTTGTAAGCTCCCTTATTGTTGCGCATAAAGCTCCGATAAACATATCGGCCTCTTCTTTGCCATATTTTGAGTTAATTACAGTTTGGTTTAATATATTTCCTCTTCTGTCTACTACTCCGATTTTAGTTGTTTGACCACCTACGTCAACACCAACTACATAAGGTTTTTCAATTGCTACCATTATTCTACAGGGATATTTTTATTAACGTTTTTAGAACCGATCAAAGCATAATATAATAAGTATATTAAGCATCCGAAAATAACCCAGTAGCTTGTAAGATATGTTGTTTGGTCAGCAACAAAACCTTGAATAAGAGGTAATACTCCGCCGCCACAAACCATTACCATAAAGATACCTGCGCCAGCTTCTGTGTATTTGCCTAAGCCCTCTACTGCAAGGTTGAAAATACCACCCCACATTACTGAGGTACACAAGCCACATAGTACTAAGAACATGATTCCTACCGGAACATCAGCTACTCCGAATGATATGTCTGATTTAAATACCGGCATTGCCACTGTAACATCTGTAGGTAAAAACATTGCTAGTGTTACAAATAATAATCCCATTCCTGATACGCAGATAAGCATAAGTTTTGATGATATTTTAGCACCTATAGAAGCTCCAATTAAACGCCCTATAAGCATTAAAAACCAATAAGTACCAACAACGGTACCTGCAATTGTAGCATCCATTCCTAGACCGCCAACTTCTTTAGAATTTGTCATAAATAAGTTTGCAATATTTGGAATACCAACTTCAACTCCTACATATATAAAGATAGCAATAGCACCTAAAATAAAGTGACGGAATGATAGTGGGCTATTTTTATCCGATGTGTCTTTTTTAACAACATTTAAACGTGGCTCAGGGATATTTACTAATGATAAAACCACAAATGTTAGTGCAAAAATGAAAATTGCCAAATAGAAAATAGGATCAGCTGCAGCAATTGTTCTTGTACCTACTACACCTGCTATTAAGTAACCACCCAATACAGGGGCAATTGTAGCAGCGATTGAATTGAAGGATCCACCAAATTGAATCAATTGGTTACCTTTGTTTCCACCGCCTCCAAGTGTATTTAACATAGGATTCACAACTGTATTAAGCATACACATTGAGATACCGCTTATAAACGCACCTAAAAGATATACATAGAATGTTCCTTGGCTTGTGCCACCTATTTTACCAGATACAAACATGGTAACTACTCCAAGAATACCAACACCTATTGCCGTAAGTGCAGTCTTTTTATATCCGATTTTTTGTAATAATAACCCGGCAGGAATTCCTAAGAAAGCATAAGCTAAAAAGTTAGCAAATGTTGGAAGTTGTGATCCGAAATTATCTAAAGAGAATTGATCTTTTACAATTAGCCCAAGGGGATTTTGTAATCCGGTAACGAAGGCAATCATAAAAAACAGCGCAAACATCATTGCTATAGGCAATGCGTAATTTTTTTTACCTGTTTCCATTAATGTTGTTTTAAGTTAATAATTAGATTAATTGTTATGTTTAGCTTACAAAGATAAAAATAAATGTGATACATTCTGAATTAAAATAAAATACCCCCGTTAAGGACGAGGGCAACCTAGATGTTTTCACAATGGAATAATCCTTATTGTGAATTGCTTCAATTTTGTAATGCAAACTTAATATTTATTTTTATAATAACAAATTTATTATAACTTTACTTCTGTAAATTCCTAATAATTAAAACTATGATGAAAGTTTTGGGCTTAGACCTTGGTACAAATAGTATAGGGTGGGCAATTACAGAGTGTGATGAGAATGGAAATCCTATAAGAATTTTGCAGTCAGGAAGTCGAATTATTCCTATGGATGCAGGTGAGTTGAGCAATTTTGATAATGGAAATACAGAATCTAAAACTGCAATACGCACAGATTATAGAGGTAAAAGGAGATTACTTGAACGAAACCTTTTAAGGCGAGAGCGTTTGTTGCGTGTATTAAATATTCTAAATTTTCTCCCTATTCATTTTGCAGAGAAGATTGGATGGGATGAATCTGATAATAAAACTTATGGTAAGTTTATAGATAACTCTGAGCCAAAATTGGCTTGGAGGAGAGCAGTATGTGGTAAAAATGAATTTATATTCATTGATTCATTTAATATGATGCTTGCTGATTTTGCAAAGATAAATCCTCAATTAATCTCAGATAATAAAAAAATACCTCTGGATTGGACTATTTTTTATTTAAGGAAAAAGGCTCTTACTCAAAAAATATCAAAGGAGGAATTAGCATGGATAATCTTAAATTTTAACCAAAAGAG
>CAZYQA010000176.1:0-5352 GCA_964649555.1 uncultured Muribaculaceae bacterium | reverse complement strand
TCTTTTTAGGCTTCTGTTTTCTCATTTTCTTTTAACTTTTAAATGATTAATGACTTACTTCTTAGCTGCTTTTGGTCTTTTAGCACCGTATAATGAACGTGATTGTCTACGTCCATCTACGCCTGCTGTATCCAAAGCACCTCTAAGAATGTGATAACGTACTCCTGGAAGGTCTTTTACCCTGCCGCCTCTAACTAATACGATAGAGTGCTCTTGCAAGTTGTGTCCTTCGCCAGGGATGTAGGCATTCACCTCTTTTTGATTTGTCAATCTAACACGGGCAACTTTTCTCATTGCCGAGTTAGGTTTCTTAGGAGTTGTAGTGTAAACACGCACACAAACTCCACGTCTTTGAGGACATGCATCCAAAGCGCGTGATTTCGATTTCTCTACTATCACCTCACGCCCGTTGCGAACTAACTGTTGAATTGTTGGCATAAATTGTTGTTAATCTTAACTTTATACAAATTCCCGAATATAAAACGGGATGCAAAGATAAAATTAATTAATTTAAATACAAAACTTTATGCAATTATTTGACCAAAAATGAAATAAAATATTAAAACCCACTCAAATTCAAGAATAGTGTAGGCAGCAATAATAGGAAACCTACTAATATTAAGATACCAACTAAAGGGAGTATCCATTTAAACCATTTATCATAAGGGATACGAGCTATCCCAAGAACAGCAATAAGTACTCCAGAAGTTGGGGTAATCATATTTGTAAAGCCATCTCCGAATTGAAATGCCAATACGGTTGCCTGCCTGCTCACCCCAATTATATCGGCAAATGGAGCCATTATCGGCATTGTTATAGCAGCTTTAGCTGAGGCTGAAGGGATAACAACATTTATTACGGTTTGGATCACATACATAAGGCCGAGTGATCCCACTTCTCCTGCACTTCCAAGCCCACTTGCCATTGAATGAAGTATGGTATCGATAATTCTCCCCTCATCCAATACATATACAATTCCGGCAGCAAGCCCCACGATAAGAGCAGCACTAATTATATCTTTTGCCCCATTAAGAAGCTCTTTTACTATATTATTGCCCGAAAGCCCCATAGCAATTCCACTTAGTACACCAAGTAATAAAAACAGAGCAGAAATCTCACCTATATACCATTGGTACCCCAATACCCCAATTACAAGATATACAATCGTAAAAGCGAGTAGATTTAATATATAAAAGTGGACAGATTTACGCAGTGCCATACCACTTAAAGAGGCAAATAAAACTGCGACAAGAGGTAGAAGCCAAGGAGTATGATAGCTCTCAGCACCTATAGTAAGATAGCACGAAGAATTATAAACTATTGTAAATACAAAAACAATAACCAACGCGATAGCAAAGGAGACTTTTGAGCTTACATTTTTATAATAATCAACCTTTCCACCCTCTTGCTCGATATGATTTCTCCAATGTGAATCTAATTCATACATAATAGATTTTTTAGGATTCTTCTTAATCCTTCTTGCATACCATAAAACATAACCTATAGTTATTACGTTCAGTACTATCCAGCAAAGGAAACGGTATTCCAACCCTGAGAACATTGGAAGCCCTGCGATATCTTGTGCGATACCAATAGTAAAAGGGTTTAAGATTGCACCAGCAAATCCCACGTGAGCTGCTACATAAACCATACAGACCCCCACCAATGAATCGTAGCCCATTGAGATAGCCAGCGGGATAATTATTATGGTAAAAGCGATAGTCTCTTCACTCATCCCAAAGATGGCTCCAAATATGCTAAACATAAGCATAACAAGCACTATAACAATATTATTAACTCCAATTCTTGATAAAACAGAATTTTGTTCCAGTTTTGTTACAAAGCCTAGAAATGAGAAGATTCCTGCATCAATGGCTTTACTTTTATTAATAATCCAGAAGGCTGCTCCAATCACCAGAATAAACACAATAATCCCCGCCTGCTTTACAAATCCATTATAAAATGCAGAGAAAACCTCCCACCATTGCCCTACAGATTCTACACTTCTATATACAACATCTCCTGTTTTAATTTCAGCAAAGCCGCCATCTCTTATTATAGAATTATCATTTAATATTTCCTCTATATTTTGTTCATTCACCTTTACATACTCTCCCCCCGGAACAAACCAAGTTGCAATTGCACAAAATAAAATTATAAAAAATATTATAACATAGGTATTAGGAAACTCCCTCTTTTTCTTTGTATCAGCCATTTTAAGATTGTATAAAAATAAGTGTACAAAGATAATAAACTAAATAAATTCTTAGAGTAAAAAAAATTTATAACTTTGGGTAACAATCCTTAAACACAATATTATGGAACATAAAAATATAACCGGCTCCGGCAAAGCTCAGGAATTTATTAATCAGGAAGATAAATATGGCGCGCACAATTATCATCCCCTACCCGTTGTTTTAGCAAGAGGGAAAGGTGCCTTTGTTTGGGATGTTGATGATAAAAGATATTTCGATTTTCTATCAGCTTATTCTGCGGTAAACCAAGGGCATTGCCATCCTAAAATTGTTGATGCTTTATGCAATCAGGCACAAACCCTTTGCTTAACATCAAGAGCTTTTTATAACAATACACTTGGCCCATACGAAGAGTTTGCATCAAAATATTTCGGATATAACAAGATCCTCCCTATGAACTCAGGAGCTGAAGCTGTGGAGACAGCTTTAAAACTAGCTAGAAGATGGGGTTATGTGCGAAAAGGGATTCCACAAGATAAAAGCATTATAGTTTGCTGCGATGGTAATTTCCACGGCAGAACAATATCCATAATTTCGATGAGTACAGATCCCGATTCTTATGCGGAATTTGGCCCATTCACACCCGGATTTATCAAGATCCCATATAATGATTCAAACGCTCTTGAAAAAGTGATAAAAGAGCATCATAAAAATATTTCCGCTTTTATTGTAGAGCCTATTCAAGGCGAAGCGGGAGTTTTTGTACCTGATAATGGGTATCTAAAAAAATGTTATAACATCTGTAAAGCTCACAATGTACTATTTATAGCCGATGAAGTACAAACAGGTATTGCTCGTACCGGAAAACTAATTTGTTGCGAGCACGACAATGTGCGTCCGGATATTCTTATCCTCGGTAAAGCTCTTTCAGGGGGTGTACTTCCAGTGTCAGCATGCTTGGCAGATGATGAAGTGATGCTCACAATAAAGCCGGGAGAGCATGGTTCCACATTTGGAGGATTCCCACTTGCAGCCAAAGTTGCTGTTGCGGCTCTTGAAGTAGTAAAAGATGAAAAGCTATCAGAAAAAGCAGAGGCTTTGGGCAAAATATTTAGAGATGAGATGGCAAAATTCGATTCTCCATTCATTGAACTAGTAAGGGGACGCGGCCTATTAAATGCAATAGTAATCAAACCTCACAATGGTAAAGAGGCATGGGATATTTGCGTAAAGATGGCAGAGAATGGAGTATTGGCAAAACCAACACATCAGCATATTATAAGATTTGCTCCCCCTCTGGTAATCACTGAGCAAGAGCTTAGAGAGGCTATCGAAATTATTAAAAAATCTATAAAAGAGTGTGAATAATATGCAGTGTACTGATAAAATCCTAATGGTAAAACCGGTAGCTTTTACATACAACGAAGAGACTGCCTCAAACAACTCTTTTCAAGAGGAAGGGTTTAAAGAAAATGCCCAAGAAAATGCTCTTGCCGAGTTTGAAGATTATGTAAAGCAATTAACCGAAGCAGGTATTGAAGTGATTATCAGCGAAGATACTATTGAGCCTCATACACCGGATTCAATATTCCCAAATAACTGGTTTACGACTCACTCTGCACAAGAGATGCCTTCCGGCGAAAGAACACTTATTCTTTATCCTATGAATGCTCCCAACAGAAGAGCTGAAAGGGATAAAAATGTTCTTATTGCATTAAAAAACAAAGGCATCAATTATCCTAAAATTATCAGCCTAACCAAATTTGAAAAAGAGGGGAAATTTCTTGAAGGGACAGGAAGTCTGATACTAGACAGAAACAATAAAATTGCTTTTTGTTGCGAATCGCCCCGCACTAGTGAAGACGTCCTAGAGGCTTGGGCAGATTTAACAGATTACAGTTACTTCCTTTTTGATGCACAAGATAGAGAAGGCAATCCAATTTACCATACAAATGTAATGATGTGTGTAGGGGAAAAATTTGCTTTCGTTTGTTTGGATTCAATTGCGGATATCTCACAAAGAATGGCATTAATAGAGATTCTTGAAGACAACGACAAAGAGATTATAGAGATTTCTTTTGACCAGATGGAGCATTTTGCAGGAAATATGCTTGTAGTGAAAAACAAGCAAAATGAACTTGTGCTCGTACTCTCCAAGACAGCAAAAGAATCTTTGGATCAGGAACAACTAAGCAAAATCAGTAATCATTATAAGACTATTGTATCTCCTGATATCAACTACATAGAGAAGAACGGTGGCGGTAGTGCAAGATGTATGCTTGCTGAGATCTTTTAACCATATCGACGTCGTCGTTTTTTTTACAACACACTGATAATCAATAAAAAAACAAACACATAACATCGAAGCATAAGATTAAAACCCTCAAAATATGCCACTTACAGAAATCGACGTTAACGAGAATATGAGTGTCTCTATGAGGCACTCTTTTTTAATGTATCTATAGCTGTACACAAAAGTATATCTTCAGAGTGGGTTTTTAGTACAGGAGTAGCATTTTTATGAATATCATTTTATAGCCATACACAAAACATGAGTTCTAATACCATTTGCGTGTACAGCTATCACCTCAACTAGCTCTTTACCCCACAGCCGTACACAACAACCGCCTTACAACCCATAATCTTTGTACAGCTATCCATATCGATATCGTCGTTTTTTACAACGCACTGATAATCAACACAAGCAAAAAGAACCAAAATATCGTCATAATCAACCACTTATAAAAATCGACGTTGACGAGAATGCATACAGACACCTTTTAAGTTGTAACGAATCAACTCCCAATTCAATCAAGATACCTTTTAAGTAATTCTTTTGATCGGTGTTTAAGTACAAAAAGGATGGAATGTCATTTTGCTGCATAACAAAGGCATCTATCATTTCACACACTTGAGTATCGGATACCCTGTTACATTTAATATCTATTATCCTATCCACATCATTTTTACAGTGCGCTTTAAACAATGCTATCTCATCTTGACTAGGCTTAGTCATCTCATACATAAATTTCTTATATGAAGTATAATAAAACTCCACGCTTTTAAAATCTATAAACGACAACGGACTTATAAGCTGGCAATCTATAATATCAAAGTGAGTACTAGGAGAAAAATGTGCAAAAATTTTACGTTTTAC
>CAZYQA010000175.1:4087-5374 GCA_964649555.1 uncultured Muribaculaceae bacterium | reverse complement strand
GCCATTATAACCTGTTGCAGCAATTTCAATTCCATTAATATCAAATATCTTTGCGTAAAAAATATATTCATCATCAATCTTAGGTAAATATTTATAATCAAATGAAATAGATATTGGCCTTCCATTATGAGATATGCCAGTCTCATCAACAGATTGATCATATGTAGATAGGTCAGTACCTCCTAAAAATAAATATCCAATATAAACACGATTATTGGAAGACATAACAGATTCAACATTCCAATTACTCCATCCAAAGCCACTACCAACCTCTGTTCCCTTTATACTCTTAGTAGATAAAGCCATAGTCCTTATCTCAGCAGAAGAACCTTGTCCATTTCCATTAGCTTTAATTGTTCCCGAATTCCATTTATAAGCAGTAATCTGGTTAGAGGTACCGCTAGAAGTTCCTCCTTCAACACCATCCATTGTTAACGTATTTCTTGTTGACCAAACTCTATCTATATCTGAAATACCCGGATAATATAAATATATATGCTTTTTACCATAAGTGGAATAAGATTTATTGCTCCAATTCTCCATATCTCCATTCTCCACCTGTTGAGCTCTCTCAGCAACAAAGTTAACCTCATTACTCTCAAGTGCTCCATATACAGCTTTCATAGAATAAGTAGTTGTAGATAACTCATTCTCTGGCAAACCACTAAATTTAAGAACACCATCAACTACAGAGGCGGTGTAAGAAGTTAGCCAATTATCAGAAGAGGCTTTATAATTAAGCGACTGTTGAATAGCCTGAGAGTTAGATGAATTAGTAACTACTGCCGGAGTAATAATATGAGATGTAGCCCATGAGTTATAATCAAATTGACTTGGCAGAGTAATAACTGGCAAGGTAGGATTCACATTCACCACATACTCAGTACAATCTGCCAATACACCACCAGTCAAGGAAGAAGAATTAAAAATCACAGAAGATATATTCTCTCCCGCCTTATTAACACCACTTAAAGTAACAGATGCTCCCACTCCCGGTTTGAGAAACAATTGTGTAGCACTTGTAATATTAGTTGTAAACGGAGTGCCATTATAGCTTCCATTTAATACCAATTCATAGCTATTATAGTGAGATAATAAATCAGCAGAAACATTCACCAAAATAACAGAACCTCTAAACTTTGGAGTTAAAGTCAAAGATGTTTTATTAGCAACAGAAACAGCGAAATCAGATGTGGCATAAAAATAAGGCTGCAACGAGAATAATAAATTATCATTATTTACATAATCGTTGCCAAAAGAAATTTCTGCAGTATAATTGCCCACTCC
>CAZYQA010000175.1:0-4077 GCA_964649555.1 uncultured Muribaculaceae bacterium | reverse complement strand
ACTCCTATTACATAATCATTAATAATTCCAACACACTCATAAACCAGTGAATTATTATTTTTGATTTTTAAATTAAATTCATTTGCGCTAGGGATAGCCACACTTTTAGTTTGCAATATAGAGATATTATTTTCAACCATAACACTCTCTATACCAACATTAAGGACTCCATATTCTCTATTTTTATTGATATTTTCATCTTTCGAACATGAAAATAACACTAAAGAAAACACTATTAAAAGACTGACAATAAGAAACTTAAAGGAGCCAAAGTAATTAGTAGCATGCTTCATCAATATATTCATTTTTATTGATTTACGCTGCAAAATTACAAAAATTAGATTAAAATCATAATTTTTTATAATTATTTAATCGTTTAAAGCTCTCACTAAATCAGGCACATTGGCAATTTTTATCACCTCAATAGAGTTATCCACTTTGCCAATTTTACTAAAAGATGAAACAATAATTTTTTCAAAGCCGAGCCTTGCACACTCTGTGATCCGTTTATCAATATGGCTCACCGGCCTTATCTCTCCACTCAATCCTACTTCTGCAGCAAATGCAGTTTTTGTACTTATCGGGAGATCAAAATTTGAAGATAAGATAGCAGAAATAATTGCAAGATCACAAGCAGGATCATTCACCTTCAAACCTCCGGCAATATTAAGAAAAACATCTTTCTGAGCCAACTTAAACCCTGCTCTTTTTTCTAAAACAGCAAGTAACATATTCATACGTCTTACATCAAAGCCTGTTGCAGAGCGCTGAGGAGTACCATAAGCTGCAGTACTTACCAAAGCCTGTATCTCTATCAAAAACGGCCTTGCACCATCCATAATAGCAGCAACTGATGTTCCGCTTAAATTGTCGCCATGCATAGGGATAAACATTTCAGATGGGTTTAAGATCTCTTTTAATCCCTCCCCTGTCATCTCATATACAGCTAATTCAGCAGTTGATCCAAACCTATTCTTAACGCCTCTTAAAATTCTATACGAATGACGAGTATCTCCCTCGAATTGCAAAACAACATCCACAATATGCTCCAAAACCTTAGGCCCAGCTATTGATCCCTCTTTTGTAATATGCCCTATTAATATTACAGGTGTATTACTCTCTTTAGCAAACCTCAACAAAGAGGCAGCGCACTCCCTTACTTGCGATACACTCCCTGCAGAAGATTCTATATTACAAGAATAAATTGTCTGAATTGAATCTATTATCACCAAATCGGGTGCGCACTCTTTTGCTCTTTCAATAATATTTTCAAGTTGAGTTTCTGCAAGCACCAAACAATTATCATTTTCACCTCCCAGCCTTTGTGCTCTCATTTTAATTTGTCTGGCACTCTCCTCTCCACTCACATAAAGCGTTTTCAGATCCTTGCACATCAAAGGAATCTGTAATGAAAGAGTAGATTTTCCTATCCCGGGTTCCCCCCCTATCAATAAAATAGAACCTCGCACCAGCCCGCCACCAAGCACTTTATCTAATTCACCTAGATTCATTGTTGCATCATTGCCAAGTATTATCCTACTTTCACACTCCATCTCAATACTTGTAAGAGGCATTGGCTTTGAATTAAAACTCTGCATCACAGCTTTACTTCTGGAAGTGATATTTGTCTCAACTCCTCTACTTATAATCTCCTCCACCATAGTGTTCCATTCACCACATGCAGGGCATTTACCCATCCATTTAGAGCTCTCATTACCACACTCCTTACAAAACCATCCTTTTTTAATCTTTGCCATAAAAATAAATTTAAGTACAAAAATAAATATAATATCAGAGTTTTGTATATTTGGTAAAAAATAAACCGCATGAAAAACTTTCTTATAACTCTATTTGTATTGGCACAAATCAATTGTAATGCTCAGAATACAATGATCACAGGCAAAATAAACGGATTAGGTGATGGGGTGATTAGTATAGATCCTACTCCACTTAATAATCTTGACTCTTTATTATCTGACACCATCAATGTAATAAACGGAGAATTTACTATTAAAAAAGAGATATCAAGCTTTAGTGCTATTATGCTAACATTTGATAAGTTTACTATTAAAAATCGCCCTACGGGAGGAACATATACTCCTGATAATTCTTTTTTTTATCTCTTTGTTTCTCCGGGAGACAACATAACTATAACCGGTGAGTTTAACAATAAAGGAGAAAGATATTTAAGTATAAAAGGTAATGACATAAGTAGTGATTGGGCAAATATAGAAAATCGACTTGCAAAAACTCTTACACGATCTGCTATAGAAGAAATAGAGTATGAAAAAGGGTTAGTTGAAAAAAATAAAGCAATTATAGAACTTGGAAAACAAAATAGGATAGAAAGGCGTAATTCTAAGGTAAAAGAGCGATTAGCTTATGCTAAATCAAATCCTGACAAAGAGTTATCAGCTTTTATTGTTGCAAACCTACCCATTGACAGCATAGGTAAATATTACAATTTACTATCGGATAATGTAAAACAATCTTGCTTCAAAGATCTCTTGGATGCTTCATATAGCAGATATCAAGAGTATCAGGAGTATCTTATTTCAAAAGAAAAAATAAAAACAGGATCAGCAGCCCCCGATTTTGAGGCATTAAAGATTGATAGCACAATGTTTAATTTATCAGATATTAAGGGCAAATATATTGTTTTGGAGTTTTGGGGAACATGGTGCGGCTACTGTATAAAAGAGATACCTCAATTAAAAGAACTTTATTCACAAGTAAAAGATAAAATAGAATTTATTGGCATTGCAAGCAACGAGAAAGATTTTAACGATTGGATGAGAAAGACAGAAAAGCTTGATCTGCCATGGATTAATATAATTGATAATGCCGAGGATAAAATATCTGTAAAATATGCAATAGGTGGTTATCCTACAAAAGTGATTATTTCTCCAAGTGGGGAAATTAAGGGAATATACAATGGAGCATCTGAAGAGTTTTATAAAGTAATAAATACTATCTTTACAGAGATAAACCATAATATATAGAGAGCTAAACCATATTCGCATAATAAGGTTATTAACATATTGTAGAGCAATATAAATTGGTGATTGATATGAGTAGTCTGAATATAATACTTTAACAAATATGATAACACGAAAGGAACTAATAGAACTAATTTCTAGCAATGAAACGGCAAGATTAGAGAAGACAGAATCCACTGCGAACAACGATAAGTTCTGCGAGGCAATCTGTTCCTTTGCGAATGATATGTCTAATTCTCGCCTAAATGGCTATTTACTTATTGGAGTAAAAGATGATGGAACCTTAAGTGGGCTAAAGATTACAGACGAATTTCAATTGAAAATATCAGCGATACGTTCAGATGGGAATATATTACCTATCCCCACAATGAATGTTATACCTTTCCATTTTGATAATGGAGATGTATTAGTTGTTGAAGTTATTCCATCACTTGCTCCACCTGTAAGATACAAGGGAAGAACTTGTATAAGGGTTGGTGCTCGTAAGGGATATGCTACAAAAGAAGAGGAGCTGATTTTATCAGAAAGAATTTCGTCGTATAACCCCACTTTTGACTCAATGCCTTGCAGAGAAGCTACTCTTGAAGATATTGATATTAATTTATTTGAAAAGGATTATCTTCCAAAGGCCATAATTGAAGAGAATAGCTCTTTAGATAATCGCTCAATTATAGAGAAAATGGCGGCATTGCGATTATATAATTTGCAATATAATTGTCCTACATACGCATCAATAATATTGTTTGGTAAAAATCCTAAATATTTTTTAATGGGGGATTATATTCAATTTTTATGCTTTGATGGTGTTGATAATGCTGCTCTCATTAGCAATGAATATGAGTTTAAAGAGTGCTTAGTAAAGATGTTACCAAAGCTAGATATTTTTATTGAAACTTCTATAGCTAAGAAACGTCCTGTTGCCATATCTGCATTAAGAGAGAAGATTGCGTATAATTATCCTAAATGGGCAATTCGTGAATTGATGATGAATGCAGTAATGCACCGTAATTATCAAACAAATTCCCCTACTAAATTATATCAATATAGTAATAGACTAGAAATCATTAATCCCGGAGGG
>CAZYQA010000174.1:0-5393 GCA_964649555.1 uncultured Muribaculaceae bacterium | reverse complement strand
AACAAAATGAATATCTTTGCAACAAATTAACCTATGAGACTTCAATTTTATATCTACTATAAGATTATATAGGTTAATTAAAACATTAATTTATTAACCTAATTCTTAATGTATGTTCATTAAAAATTATTTATCTCGTTCATTATATTCAATAATGATCGTTGCTTCCCTTCTAATGATTACGGAAGTGTCCTGGGCTCAAAATTTACGTGTTACCGGTACGGTAACAGATAAAAACAAAGAGCCATTAGTTGGAGTTTACGTGTTACAACAAGGAACTCTCAACGGTGTAACCACAGACATTGATGGTAAATATGAATTAAGTGCTCCCTCAAACGGAACCCTTGTATTCTCTTCAATGGGCTTTACAGATGTAACTGAACCTGTAAACGGCCGTGCTGTAGTAAACGTAACAATGTTAGAAGACGCTGTTCTCCTAGATGACGTTGTTGTAACTGCAATGGGTATCAAAAAAGAGAAAAAAGCTCTTGGATACGCTATTGAAAGTTTGAAATCAGATGAACTTATGAAAAATAAGACATCTAATGCTATTTCTTCTTTATCAGGTAAGATTGCTGGTGTAAATATTACACAATCTTCTGGAGCTGCTGGTTCAGGTGCTCAAATCATCCTTAGAGGTGGTACTTCTGGTTCAGAAGGAAAAGACAATCAACCTTTATTTGTAGTAGATGGTATCATCTATGACAACTCATCAAACATGATTGGAAACTCAGCATTTGATGGATCTACAAGATCATCAAGTACTACTTCAAATCGTGTTATGGACATTAACCCAGAAGATATCGAGGATATGTCTGTATTAAAAGGACCTGCTGCATCTGCTCTTTACGGATCAAGAGCTGCAAATGGAGTTGTTATCATCACAACAAAAAAAGGAAAAGAGGGCGTTGTAACTGTAAATGTAAACTCTAAATTCACTACATCTTGGGTAACAAATTTACCAAAATTCCAAAATGAGTATGCAAGAGGTTTCATGGAAGATCAATATGATAAAGATAAAAATTATATTGGAACTGTTTATAACGATTTTTCATATAACTCATGGGGTAAAAAAACAGATGCACAAACATATGACAATTTAAATAACTTTTTCCAAGGTGGAAATGTATTTGATGAGAGTGTAAGTGTATCAGGTGGTACAAAAAATAGTAATTTCTATTTATCAGGATCATATTATGATCAAAAAGGTATTGTTCCTAATACAGGATATACTAAATATACTTTCCGTTTCAACGGTGAGCAAAAAGCTGGTATATTTACTTTCAATGCTAATGCTGCTTACTCACAAGCACATACTGATAGAACTCTAACAGGTGCCGCTCTTTATGGATCATCAGGAACAGGTACTCTTTACGGAGCTTACAACTGGTCTCCATTTGATAATATGGAATTATATCAAAATGAGGATGGATCAAGATACAGAATGTTTGGTGATAGATTAGATCCATGGGATGAGCGTGGTAATCCTTATTGGATTGTTAATAGAAATAAAATGTATGACAATACTAACAGGTTTACAGGAAGCATCAACATTAAAGCTGATGTTGCTAAATGGTGGTATTTATCATATAAGATTGGTATTGACACATATACTCAAGTAAACTCAAACAGAGTTGCATCTGATGGAGCTATCAAACAAGTTTGGCAAAATGGTATGATGAGTGACAATATGTTAGAATTCCAATATCTTTCTCATAACTTCTTATCAAACATGAATAAGAAATTTGGAGATTTTGACTTCAACTTATTATTGGGAGCATCTATCGATGAAACAAAAACTGATGCAAACTACAAAATGGCATATAACTTCTCAGTTCCTGATTTCTTCTCTTATGCTAATGCAACTGCAAATAATAAACAATTTGCTCATGCTGCAACAAAAAGAAGACTTATCGGTGTTTTCGGAGAATTTAGAGCTTCTTGGAAAAATGCTTTATTCTTAACTGTTACTGGACGTAATGACTGGACATCTACATTACCAAAAGAGAATAGATCTTATTTCTATCCATCAGTAAGTGGTGCATTTGTATTCACTGAATTATTACAAAAAGCAGGTATAATTGACAATGATGTATTCTCATTCGGTAAAATCCGTGCATCTTGGGCTAAAGTAGGTAAAGATACAGGTGTTTACGAAACTAACACTTATCTATGGCCTGTTGGAACTTACTTAGGTGGTATTGTTGGTGTAGGTAACACTTGGACAAGGGGTAATCCTTATCTAAAACCAGAAATGACAAAATCAACTGAGATAGGTTTAGAATTAAGTTTCTTCCAAAACAGATTACATTTTGATTATGCATATTATACAAATGACTCATATAACCAAATCTTAAGTCCACGTGGACCTCAATCTACAGGTTATATCTTCTGTTCTATAAATGCAGGTAATGTATATAATAAAGGTATGGAGTTATCAATTTCAGGTACTCCTATTGAAAATAAAAACTTAAAATGGAATATCGGCTTCAACGTTGCAGGCAACCGTGGTAGATTAGATGGACTTCCTGAAGGATTAGAAGTAATGTATGTTACTGATGTTCAGTATGCAGGCGCACAAGCAGCTTCATTCAATGGAGGTAAATTTATGGCAATTGCAGGTACTCAATGGAATAGAGATGACAATGGCAATATTATTTTAGATAAAAATGGTATGCCTACATATGATAAAGCTCTTAAAGAAGTTGGTAATCGTGAACCTAAATTCTCAGGTGGATTAAACAATACTATTACTTGGAAAAACTTCTCATTCAACATGGCATGGGAGTTCAGAGTAGGTGGAGATGTTATCAATGGTACTCAATATGCAATGATGGGCTCTGGTACAAGTCAATTCTCAGCTGACGTACGTAATAGAGATCTAACTATAACAGGTGTTGATGAAAAAGGTAATCCGGTTTCAAATACATGGAGTACAAATGGTACTTATATGTTTAATGGTGTTGAAACAAGCGGTCATAACATTATCAAAAATTATTATACTAACTACTACGCAAATGAAACTGCAAATTACATCACTAAAGTAAACTTACTAAGATTACGTAATTTATCAGTATCATATAATTTTGGTAAATATATTCTAAACAAGATTGGTTTCATCAAAAATGCTTCAGTTACTGTATCTGCTAATAATCTTCTTTTATTTACTAATTACAAAGGAGACCCTGAAGTTGCAGCAGCAGGTGCTGGTGTAGGTGGTTCATCTTCTGTTGGATTTGATTATTGTGGAGTTCCTTCAACTTCTGGAATGACTTTCGGTATCAATTTAACATTCTAAAATATCAAAAACTAAAAAGAAAAAGTATATGAAACATATAAAATCATTAATTCTAGGTGGTATTTGCTTGTTGAGTTTAAGTGTAACCTCATGCAATAACTGGTTAGACATTAACATTGACCCTGAGAATCCATCAGGAGAAAGTGCTACATACCAATCTCGTTTAGCACATATAGAGTTTTATACTAATAGTGCTACTCAATTTGCAGCAATGAGAACTACTATGAGTATGGGAGACTGGACAAGAAACTACAATGGTAGTACATACTGGGATATGTCATATTGGAAACCAGCTAACGGAATAACAACTACTCCATACCAATGGTGGTTTGTAGGTGCTGGTTCAAATATTAAAGATATGTATAACAAAGCTATCGCTGCAGAAGCATGGCATTATGCAGGTGTTGCAAAAGTAATTTATGCTTATGGTTTTATGCTTATGACTGACCTATATGGAGAAATGCCATATACTGATGGATTAGGTGAAAGCGCATTACCTACTTATGATAATGGTAAAACAATTTATATTGGTTGCTTAAAAGATTTAGATGAAGGTATTGAGCATTTGTCAAAAGTTCAAGCTGCAAGTTTACCAACTCTTGCAGAAGGTGACTTCTGGAACATGGGAGATGTTAACAAATGGCAAAAGCTAGCTCAATTATTAAAAGCAAGATACATTAATAAATTGATCAAAAAAGAGGCTGGAAACTACTTAGAGGGAAAATATGATGTTAATGCAATTTTAGACGCTCTAAGCAAAGGCCCTCAAAGCAATGCTGATAATACAGTTATATACCATACTGATGACAATAGCACTACTCATGACAATTTAAATTGGGATGAGCCAGTTGATTATTCTCCTTTATATTCTGTAATCGGAATGAACTCTGGATATATGGTAACTGAAATGTTATATAAAAATTTAACAAACTTTGGTAACTATGGAGTTGAAGATCCACGTGCAGATAAAATTATTCCATGGGCATATTCTGAAAAATCAAGCAATACACCTTCAGAAATCAAATGGGATGGAAACTGGAGAAGATCACTAGGAGTAGATATGACTTCAAGCAATTCACCAAGTCTAATAGGTGGTCCTCTTAGAGCTGGATTCAAAGATGGCAATTGGTGGGTTGATTCAGAAGTTCCTGCAAGACTTGGAGATACAGTATATATTGAACAAACAAGCTCTTCAAAAGGATATGCAGCTAACTCAGACTTATTCTACAGACGTTCTGCTGGAAACAACAATTCAAGAGAGTCAGGTACATTCTACACTAGAGTTTCTTCACCTACTTATATTGGTACATATTCAGAAGCATGCTTCATCAAAGCAGAAGTATTATTTAATACTGGCAACACTGCTGGAGCATTTGAAGCATACAAAGAAGGTATTAAAGCAAGTATGGAATTTATGAATGTAAAACTAAATCAATGGTGTCAAGAAGACGCAATACTTGCTTCATGCCCTTCATTCACACCTATGACACAAGTAGATATGGATAACTTCCTTAGCAATGGTATCGGTACATCTGGTGATTTAACATTAGGTAAAATCTTGACTCAAAAACGCATAGCTTTACATTTCTCTGTAGAAATATGGAATGATATGAGAAGATACGACTTTGATCCGAACTTGTTCTTAAATTGGGGTATTGCATCAAGATATGAAATCGATGCATTAGCTTTAAAAGCTATTCCTCTTGGAAAAGATTTCCGTAGATGGCGTCAATGTTCACACGAGTATAACTATAACTCTGCGAACTTACATGCTATAGGAAGCGAAGTACCAGGTGCAAATATGTCTTTAGATCAATGGAATTTAGCTGATGATGTGTGGACTCTTAATGTTTGGTGGGATTCAAAACAACAATAAGATAAAACACTTATGAGTAATTAAAATACTCAGTTAGTATTTAGAAAGCTCTTTTAGCGTAATAGTTAAAAGGGCTTTCTTTTATTTGAACAATTTATAGTTAATATTGTTATGACAATATTAACTATAAAACAAACTGCTATGAAACTTAAATTATTCTTATTTACTATTATTTTGCTATTATCAGGCAATGTTTATTCTCAAGATTATCTTATTAAT
>CAZYQA010000173.1:0-5398 GCA_964649555.1 uncultured Muribaculaceae bacterium | reverse complement strand
AATTCCTTATTTACACCACGCTCTTTCCCTTTTAATAGTGCTATCTGCTCTTTGAAGTATTCTTCTGCCTGTTTTGCACAGAAGTTACATATCAAAGCACCATATTCGCCACTAACAAGCATCACTTCATCGGATCCTCTTCCACAAAAAGAACAAATCTCTATATCTTTATATTTATCTTTCGCCATTCTTATTTATTATTAGATGCTATATTATTTTCCTTGTGCTTTTCTCTCTCTTGACGCTTTTGTTAATATCTCGTCAATCATTCCATATTCTAATGCTTCCTGAGCTGTCAGCCAATAATCTCTATCTGCATCTATATATATTTGCTCTATTGGCTTACCCGAATGATCCGCAATTATCTCGTATAGCTCTCTTTTTATCTTCACAATCTCTTTTGCAGTAATCTCTATATCGGATGCTTGCCCTTCTACCCCACCCATAGGTTGGTGAATCATAATTCTTGAATGTGGCAGAGCGCTACGTTTTTTATCTGCTCCTGCAGCTAATAATACAGATGCCATTGAGGCCGCCATACCTGTGCAAATTGTAGCTACATCCGAGCTAACAAGTTGCATTGTATCATATATACCAAGCCCGGCATATACGCTTCCCCCCGGAGAATTTATATATAATTGAATATCACTTGCCGAATCTGTTGAATCTAAGAATAGTAGTTGCGCTTGTATGATGTTTGCAACATCATCTGTAACAGGAACTCCAAGAAATATGATTCTATCCATCATCAATCTTGAAAATACATCCATAACCGCAACGTTGTATTGCCTCTCTTCAATAATTGAAGGATTTATATATGCTGATGTCATTGGAGTGCCGTAAGCCGAATTTATATTGTTAAATCTATGTAAAGCCAAAGAACTAATACCTAAGTGTCCTTTTGCAAATTTTTCAAACTCTCTATTCATATATTTTTTATTTAACTAACGCAAAGATACAAAAAAAAGATGACCTTTTGAGCCATCTTATTTTTATGTATTTGATTAAAATTATGCTGTCATTTCACGCATTTTCTCAGCAGATACTTTTTTATCTTCGATAGTTACTGCGTTTTTAACATAATCTAAAACTTTTACCTCTTCTGTTTTCTCATAGATTCTTCTACCTTCATCCTCTTTTTGAAGAATTGAATTAGCATAAGCCTCTAATTGATCAGCAGGAACATCATTTAAGCCATACATTGCAAATTGGTATTTAGCAATCTTCTTAGCTTCGTTAACTAAATCCTCTCTTGTAATTTGGATTTTTTGCTCACGAACAATGTATTGACGAATTAGCTGCCATCTGAAATCTTTTAAGAACAAATGGAAATCTTTCTCGATTTGCTCCATAGTGAATTTACCCTCGTTAAGTGTAAATAACCATTTTTTCAAGAATGCTTCAGGTAACTGAATATTTGCTTTCTCAATTAAATAATCTCTTGAATCTAAAGCAAATTTATATTCACTCTCTTGTATATATTGCTCAGCAATTCTCTCTTTTACTTTCTCCTCAAACTCTTTCTTGGTTTTTACGTTACCCTCTCCGAAAATTCTGTCATATAAATCCTGATTCTCTTCTGCTTCAACAAATTCTTTTACCTCTTTAATTGTAACAGTATAGTTTGGATTAATATCTGCTAGCTCTTCTTTTTTAACTTTTAATAGAGCTGCTCTGTCTGCCTCATTAACGAATACTTTATTTACATCAAGCTCTATTACATCACCAACTTTTTTACCTAAGAAGAGATCTTTTGACTCTTGATCAGGCATTTGTTTAAGAGTGATATATGTTCCCTCTATGCTAGTTTCTCCTTGTGTAAGATCTGCAATAATGAAATCATCCTCTTTTACAACCTCTGTATTCTCTAATTTGCCAAATTGTTTAAGCATATTTGATTTATAAGCCTCAACCTCTTTTTTAGCAACCTCAACTGTATTGAAATCTATTTTATCCTCTTTTGTAAGAGTAAAATTAACTTCAGGGTTTAATGCTATATCAAAAACAAATTCGTAAGTCTCATCATTCTCCCAGTCGATTTTATTTTGTAACTCATCATTTGGAAGTGGCTCACCTAAGATGTTCAATTTATTTTCAACGATATAGTTATTTATAGACTCAGAGATCAAAGAATTAACACCTTCAACAAGTGCTGAAAGTCCATGCATTTTCTCAATTAAAGACATAGGAGCCATACCTTTACGGAAACCTTTGATATCTGCTTTTTTACGATACTCTCCTAAAGCTTTTTTCTTTTTCTCTTGAGCATCAGCTTTATCAATGCTTATATTCAACTGTAATGTTAAATCATCAACCTTCTTTTGTTCAATTTTCATACGATAATATTTTTAAGGGCACAAAGATACAAACTTTCTGCTTAATACACATATATAAACCAAAAAAAAATGTGTCCAACATTTTTAAGTTGTAAGACACATTTTTTCGTTGTGCGGGCAAAGGGACTCGAACCCCCACGCCTCTCGGCACCAGATCCTAAGTCTGGCGCGGCTACCAATTACGCCATGCCCGCTTAACTTGCGTTTGGGATTGCAAAGGTAGGAATATTTTTTTATTCTCCAAATTTTTTCTCAAAAATTTTAATTCTTTTTAAACATCAAAGAGCACCAATCATCCTTATCCATCTGCTTTACAACCTCAAAACCGCACTCTTTACCTCTATTAATCAACATATTCGCATCGGAAATATAAAATCCGCTAACAACTAAAATTCCTCCTGAATTTTTTATTCCATTAGAGTAAGTTTTCATATCTTCCAGCAAAACGTTTCTATTAATATTTGCTAAAATAAGATCATATTTTCCTTTTTGGATTAATGAAGCATCACCAAATAAGATTGTAGCTCCATCTTTTAAATCGTTTATGGCAGCATTTTCGTTTGCAGAATTTACAGATGTAAGATCAACATCTATTCCATGCACAGGTAATGAAGCTCCCATTTTTGCTGCCAAAAATGCCAATACCCCCGTGCCGCATCCCATATCCAATACTTGCTTATCCTTGATTGAGCAAAATTCGTCAATCTTATCATTTGTCATCTCTCCGTTTAGAATTAAAAGAGATTTTAGCATAAGAGAGGTTGTTTGGTGATGCCCTGTTCCAAATGCCATCTTTGGTTCAATAATAATGTTGTATTTTGTATCCTCTATATTATGAAAAGGAGCTTTCACAGATACCATCTCTTCAATAACAATCGGATCAAATCCACTCTCCCATACAGCATTCCAATTCTGCTCTTTTATAAGATCAGTTGAGTATTTGATATGCGTATCACCCCATGATTCATATCCACTCAATGTGCATTTTAAATTAGGTGCTGAATATAATTCTTGCTGAATATATGCATTTACAATTGGCTCTTCTGCTGTAAAGCTCTCAAATCCTATATCTGCTAAGTCGGCAATTACGCACTCTGCCATACCTTCATTATATGGCGTAATTTCTATTCTAACGTGTATATAATCCATATTTTCTTTTTGCTAGGTAACATAAAAAAGGGCGCAAATGTATGCACCCTTTAGTATTATTATCTTTTTATTAGATATTTTTGAAAGCAACTGCTATTCCGATAAAATCATCAGCATTCAATGCAGCTCCACCAATTAAGCCTCCGTCGATATCTTTTTGTGCAAAAAGCTCAGGAGCGTTTGATGGCTTGCAGCTTCCTCCGTAAAGGATAGAGATTTTGTCTGCTAAAGCACCGAATTTATCAGCTAAGGTTTTACGAATGAAAGCGTGAATCTCTTGTGCTTGCTCAGATGTTGCAGTTTTACCTGTTCCAATTGCCCAAACCGGCTCATAAGCAATTACAATTTTCTCCATTTGCTCAGGAGTTAAGTGCCATAAAGCCTCTTTTAGTTGAGATTCTACTACCTCAAAATGTTTATTAGCCTCTCTCTCTTCTAATTTCTCACCTACACAGTAGATAGGAGCTAAACCGTTAGCTAAAGTAAGCTCTATTTTTTTTACTAAGATAGCATTTGTCTCTCCATAGTATTCTCTTCTTTCAGAGTGGCCTAAGATTACATAATCAGCATCTAATGAAGCGATCATAGGTGCTGAAACCTCTCCTGTATATGCACCTTTTTCGTGATCTGCACAGTTTTGAGCAGAAGCTGAAATTGGAGTACCTTTTACCATCTCGCTAATTTTAGATAGGTGAGTAAAAGGGGGAGCTATAATTAATTTAACATCAGAAGGAACCTCTGAAACTTTTGCTATTACACTCTTTGCAAGCTCTACTCCTTCAGGAACTGTAGTATTCATCTTCCAGTTACCTGCTACGATTTTTTTTCTCATAAACTCTGTTTTTGATATTTTGAACTGCAAAATTATAGTTTTTTAACGAATATTAAAGAACTTTCTTAGCTATTTCTTTCAACATATCGTCGATCATCTTGTCCATATCCCATTTAGGGTTCCATCCCCACTCCTGCCTAGCACATGAATCATCCATACAATCTGGCCAAGAAGCAGAAATAGCAGCTTTTACCGGATCTATTTCGTAATCCCAAGTAAAATCAGGTATTCTTTGCTTGATTTTCTCAAATAATTGCTCAGGGGTAAAACTCATACATGTGATATTGAAGCTGTTTCTATGAATAAGTTTTGATGGATCAGCTTCCATTAGTTGAGTAGTAGCTTCAAGTGCATCGGGCATATATAGCATATCCATATATGTATCTTTAGGAACCGCACATGTGTATTTCTTATTTTTTAGAGCTTCATAAAATACCTCTACTGCGTAATCTGTTGTACCACCTCCTGGTAAACATCCGTTTGAGATAATACCGGGGAAACGTACGCTTCTAGTATCTACTCCAAAATGTGAATGGAAATAATCACTTAACATTTCACCTGACACTTTACATACGCCATATATAGTATTAGGACGCATTATAGTATCTTGTGGCGTTTTGTAATGTGGTGTATTTTCGCCAAAAGCACCAATTGAACTTGGTGTAAAGAGAGCACAGTTATAATCTTTGGCAATATTTAGTGAGTTTAATAAAGCCCCCATGTTTATATCCCATGCGAGCATCGGGTTCTTCTCCCCTGTTGCAGAAAGTAATGCAACTAAATTGAAAATCGAATCAATTTTATAATCTTCTACAATCTGTGTATAAGATTTAAGATCTAAAGCATCTAGTTTTACAGCACGGGAAAAACCCGTCAATTTTGTAACAACTTCATCTTTTAGATCTGCGGCAATTACGTTGTCGTATCCGTAAATCTTTTGCAGATGTGGAACTAGCTCTGTTCCAATTTGTCCACCTGCTCCAACAACTAATATGGTTTTCATTTTTTTTATAAAGATTTCTTTAAGTTTTGCGCAAATTTATATTATTTATTTAATTAATTATTAACAATTATTATTTTT
>CAZYQA010000172.1:3574-5403 GCA_964649555.1 uncultured Muribaculaceae bacterium | reverse complement strand
TCTGCCATTCTCTTTGCTATATCCATACCCAATCCAATTAAAACCAAAATCAATCTTATTAAAGCTAGCTCCTACCCTAGCCCCGGATACAAACTCCATCATAGAGTTCTTTTTTTCCAACAAACTCTCTGTATTATGGAGCCCTCCCGATAAAATAGATGTATACCTATCATCTTTGATATTAGCATCTACCCCTTTATAAGATACAAACACACAAATATCAACCTTTGCAAGATCATTTATGCCTCTTATATTTGATATATTTGCAGCAACTCCTCTAAAGAAATTATCTTCATTTGCAGAAAAATACCTCGAAATAGCTCTTTTCCTTTTCTTTAACCCTCCTACAGAATTACCATTAAAATACCCCCCTTTCCAAAGCACTAATCCCTGTCCAAAATTTGCAGTAAAATCGCCACAATAAAGGTTTACAGCTATCTTATTAGATACTTTAATATCATTACAAACTAAAAAAGCAGACAAAAAATCCCCCGGCAACAAACTCTTTCCATCAAAATATCTCTCTCCTATATCTTTATCCTGAATAATTCCACCACTAAACTTATTTTTATAATCAAAATTATATCTAATCTGTTGAGAAAAAGAAGAGCCTATATAATCTCGATCATTATTAATCAAAGGTGAGGAAAACTTAATAAACAAATTATTTCTCAACCTACCACTACCATCAGTTTTATCCCCAAGAATAACAAAATGAGAAAGAATATGTGCAATCTCATAATCCAACCCATTTATCATTCCAAGCTCAGTCACAGATCTGATAGCTCCCCTCCCACTCAAATATAACAACAAACTCTCAATCTGGTAATCAGTCAAAAAAACAAGCTCAGAGATTCTCTTTCTATCGGCACTATTAATATTAAAAGGATTTGCAGTAATAATCAATAAATCCTCAACAATTTCATCAATGGGGCACTCCTGTTCACCCAAATCATATCTATCATTTATTAAGGATATCAGTTTTTCAGCAAGCTCATCACTATTGAAATTGAATGTTTGAGCATAAGAATTGTTACATAAATAAAATACTGATAAAAAAATAGGAATACATTTTTTCAATAACATAAATCTCCCTCCACTATAAATTACATATGTAAATATAGGGAGGGAGATAAATTAGGCGGTTGCCAAAAAGTAAATTTCTTCTTAATTTGTCTTAAATGGGAATTTAATTTTTGCTAAATCCTCATTTGCTTTAGCTATTTTGGATGCAAGATCCTTTTTAAATTCTACTGTTTTTTCAAAGATTGCAGCATCTGAAGATGCTAAAATTTGCATTGCCAGAATCGCAGCATTCTTAGAACCGTCAAGCGCAACCGTTGCAACAGGAATCCCTGCAGGCATCTGAAGTATTGATAAAACAGAATCCCAACCATCCATTGAGTTAGAAGATTTAATTGGTACTCCAATTACAGGAAGTGGAGTTAAAGCCGCAATGACACCTGGCAGGTGAGCAGCACCACCGGCAGCAGCAATAATCACCTTGATGCCTCTTTCATGAGCATTCTTAGCAAACTCAACAACCATTTCGGGAACTCTGTGAGCAGATAAAGCGTTTATTTCAAAAGGAATCTCCATATCATTAAGAAATTGCGCTGCTTGCTCCATAACTTTCATATCTGAGGTACTCCCCATTATAATACTAACTTTAGGTTTCATAGAATATATTGTAAATTATTATTAAAAAAACTTCATACTTGAATTAAAACACAAAAATATACTTATTTTTGCAAATTAATTAAATCAATTTTAATAATAATGAATAGAATTAAGCTGCACGATAAATATTTTATCCCTTGTTTAAAAGC
>CAZYQA010000172.1:0-3564 GCA_964649555.1 uncultured Muribaculaceae bacterium | reverse complement strand
AAGCAATCCAGAATATTGCACACCAAATGAATAAAGACTTAGAAAATATTGATACTCCAATATTTTTAAGCGTTTTGAACGGATCATTTATGTTCACAGCAGATCTTATGAGAAAGATAAATATTCAGAGTGATGTTGTATTTATCAAACTCGCTTCTTATTCGGGCACTTCTACTACCGGAGAGGTTAAAGAGATTATGGGGCTTACAAAAAGTGTTAAAGGAAGAACTGTAATTGTAATTGAAGATATAGTTGATACGGGGGGAACAATTGAAGAATTGTATAAGATTTTACAAAACGAAGGTGCGGCTGAGATTAAAATATGCACACTGCTCCTTAAACCCGAGGCATATAAAAAGGATATTAAGATTGATTATGCAGCGCTCCAAATACCAAATGAGTTTATAGTTGGTTTTGGGTTGGATTATGACCAATTAGGGCGTCAATATAAAGACATTTACGTATTAGATGAAAATCAAAACGATTAAATATTAAAAAAATGACAAAATACTATTTATTATTTGGGCCTCCGGGTGCGGGAAAAGGCACTCAGGCAAAATTAATGGTTGATAAATTTAAGTTACACCATGTTTCAACAGGCGAACTTCTTAGAAAAGAGATAGCTAGCGGTAGTGAGCTTGGAGCACTTGCAAAATCAATCATAGAAAAAGGAAACCTTGTTGATGATTCGATTGTTGTAAAAATGATTGAGAAAGAAATTGAGCAAAACCCTCAGGTTAGCGGATTCTTATTTGACGGATTCCCAAGAACGATTGCTCAAGCAGAGATTTTAGACCAAATGCTTGCTAAAAACGGCAAAGCATTAGATAAAGTTATATCTTTCCACATTGCTGATCAAACGATTTTTGACAGAATTAAACATAGAGCTGAAATTGAAGGGCGCAAAGATGATGCAGATCCTGCAACTATTCAGAACAGAATAGACACTTACCATTCAAAAACAGAGCCTTTAATTGAATTCTATAAAAAACAAAACAAATATCATGAGATAGAAGGAGAAGGATCAATTGAGCAAATTTTTGAAAAGGTAACTAAATTAATAGAAAGATAAGATGGCAAATTCCAATTTTGTAGATTACGTAAAAATGTTCTTAGCCTCCGGAAAGGGAGGGAATGGTGCAATGCACTTGAGAAGGGAGAAATATATCCCCAAAGGGGGTCCAGACGGTGGAGACGGAGGAAGAGGTGGACACATCATCCTACGAGGTAATCCGCAATATTGGACACTGATACATCTTAAATACAAAAGACATGTAAGAGCAGAGGGAGGAGAGAATGGTAGTGGAGCATTAAGAACAGGAAGGAACGGAAAAGATATATATCTTGATGTGCCACTTGGAACAGTAGCGAAAGATGCTGAAACGGGCGAAAAACTTTTTGAGATAACAGAAGCGGGGCAAGAACAAATAATAGTAAAAGGGGGAAGAGGAGGATTAGGAAATAATAATTTCAAAAGTCCAACAAATCAAACTCCAAGATATGCACAACCCGGTGAGGATCTACAAGAAGGTTGGTTCATCCTTGAATTGAAAATACTAGCAGATGTAGGTCTTGTGGGTTTTCCAAATGCGGGAAAATCCACATTACTATCTGCCGTATCAGCAGCACGCCCAAAAATTGCCGACTACGCTTTTACCACTCTTGAGCCAAGTGTAGGAATAGTTGATTATTACGATGGAAAATCATTTGTAATGGCGGATATTCCAGGTATTATAGAGGGAGCAAGTGAAGGGAAAGGGCTTGGACATAGATTTTTAAGACATATTGAACGTAACTCTTTATTATTATTTTTAGTACCGGCTGACAGTAAGGATATAAAAGAAGAGTATAACATATTGTTATCCGAGCTTAAAAAATTCAACCCTGAATTATTAGATAAAGACAGGATACTAGCAATATCTAAATCAGATATGCTGGATGATGAGCTAAAGAAAGAGATAAAAAAACATCTTCCAAGAAAAGTATCTACCTTATTTATTTCTTCGGTTACTGGGGAAGGGATACAAGCATTAAAAGATGTAATCTGGGAAAAATTGAATAAATAGATACTCTCATGTATCGATAATTTTTACAGTACCTATGTTGGATGGTATTATAGAACTTGACAAGCAACTGTTATTAGAGATTAATGGATTGCATAACTGGTTTTTTGACTGGTTTATGGTGTTGGTATCAAATAAATTTGCAGCACTACCGATATATATATATGTATTATTCAGCCTATTTTATAAAAGGAATTATAAAATAGGTTTATTAATGCTATTTACTGTAATAATCACATTTGCACTTTGTGATTTCTTATCTGTACATCTTTTCAAGAATGTTTTTGAAAGATTAAGGCCATGCTATGATCCTTCAATTGATCACTTAATCAGAATGTTGGAGAATAAAGGTGGTTTATATGGTTTCATTTCGAGCCATGCTGCCAATGTCTTCGGATTTGCTACAATAAGTTCACTCTTATTAAAGAAGAAATGGCTTAATTGGCTACTATATATTTGGGCAGTACTGGTTTGCTATAGCAGGATATATGTTGGTAAACATTTCCCTTTAGATGTAATATGTGGTGCACTATTTGGTTTTATAGTGGGATATTTAATCTACTTGTTATACAAGCAGATTTATTTACGTATCAAAATATAGACTATTCAATTTTATACGATAAAGTAAATAAGCCCGGTACAAAACCGAGCTTATTAGAATAATATTTAATCCTACTGAGTATTATAAATTAATATATACTCTATCATTTCCATAAGATTTTTTCAGATTAACATCCGGCAATGAGATAAATGAATGATTCTCTTGCTCAATAATATTTGCTTTTGTGCTCTGCGCTCCTGTAATTAAAGATATTGCTTTTGAAGTGATAGGATCATTAGTATCTCCTAATTGATAAGAAAACAAATTATCATCCTCTACATGATAGTTTACATCAATTCCGTTTACAAAATCAGTAAATCCATCCTTATTAGCAAATTTATATATTACCATACTTAAAAGCCAATTGCTTATTAATTTAGAATACTCGCTCCCTTTTAATAATGCTGCTCCGCAATACTTTCCATAAGTTTTTTCACCCACCAAGATCACATCAAGATAAGGCTTTAATCCCGATATAGTAGCCTCTGAAGCTGAAGCGGTAGAACCGGTTGTAAGAATAAATACTCTATTAAGGTTAAGGTTACTTGAACATGATTTATTAAAATAAGTATTTATATCTTCTCCTTTTTTATTAAAATAGCTCATATAACTATCATTCCATATCTCTTTCAAAAAGATCTCACCTTTCTGTACATTACTATAAGGAGCTATAAAACTTCCAAGAAAAGGGGGTGTTCTTGCATCTCCACCTAAATTATATCTTAAATCAAGGATAAGATCACATATATTTTCACCCTTAAAATAGGTGAAAACCTCATTTAATTTATCATGCGAATTATACACAAAATCCGTATAAGCCAAATATCCTATTTTTTTCCCTTTATCTTCTATAATCTTACAGCTGTAAAGATGTATAGTGATCCTGTAAATGTATATAAG
>CAZYQA010000171.1:0-5413 GCA_964649555.1 uncultured Muribaculaceae bacterium | reverse complement strand
GCAAATTTATACAAAAATATCTTACACACAAAAATATTTATATAAATTTGCAAAAAAAGTTTTAAAACCGCAAACAATCTGTTAATGCAAAATAGTGTATATACATATCAAAATATCAATCAGTTACATGAGTTAATTCCTGAGAATACAGGGGTTTTTGTTGTAATTGATAACAATTTGAAAGTCTATAAAGAGCACTTTTCTAACTATAAAATTTTAAGTTTAGAGCTTAGTGAAACTCTTAAAACTTTACAAAGTGTTGAGAAAATTATTGAGTTCCTTTTAGAGAATGGTGCTGATAGAGATTGTTTTGTCTTAGGAGTAGGGGGAGGTATTGTAACTGATGTTGCTGGATTTGCTGCATCAATATACAAAAGAGGTGTGAGATTTGGTTTTGTTCCTACTACATTATTAGCTCAAGTAGATGCCTCAATAGGGGGGAAAAATGGTGTCAATTTTGATGCTTATAAAAATATTATTGGGGTAATTAATCAACCTCAATTTGTGTATGAGTGCACGCAGGTATTGAAAACTTTGCCACATAAGGAATTTAAAGCAGGGATATCAGAGGTGTTGAAAACTTTTATTCTCTTTGATGCTAAAATGTATGATGTTGCTATCGCGTATTTTACTGAGCTTGAGGAGTTTTTTGCTAAGCATAATGCCTACTTGACAGAGAGCGGGGATTTATATAAAGAGGAGATATTAACAAATATCATTGATAAATGTGCTAAATATAAAAGTGGAGTTGTAGAGAGAGATGAGTTTGAGAGAGGGGAGAGGAGATTGCTCAACTTAGGGCATACTTTTGCACATGCGATTGAGAAACATGATAAGAGTGTGATGCATGGCGAGGCTGTAAGTGTGGGGATGGTAATGGCTGCTCAATTTGCCAATTTTTTATTCCCGGATAAAAATAGCGGTGGGTTTGCAGCGAAATTAAAAAACGATTTGGAAAAAGTTGGACTACCTGTAGAACTACCACAAGGATTATCGGCAGAAAAGATAGTTGCAGCAATCACAAAAGATAAAAAAGTATTTGGAGAATCGATACATTTAATATTGCCTTTCGGCTTAGAGAGAGTAGAAGATGTATTAATCCCATTAAAAGATATAGAGGAAAAAGTATATGATATGCATAAGTGTTAACGAGCAAAATTTTAGCAAAATAAAAGAGATATTGGAGGTTTCTCCAATGGCGGAGATAAGGGCAGATTTGTGCAAACTTTCTTTACCTCAAATTGATGAGTTATTGTCTCTCCCCAATATTCTATTTACTTGTAGGATTGAAAATTCGAGTAGAGAATTTGCTTACGAGCAGATGGTGCATGCAATAAAAAAAGGGGCAAAAATGGTAGATGTGGAGATTGAAGCTCCTATAGATCATTTGGATTTCATAAAACAATATGCAAATGATTGTAGATGCAAGCTTATTATATCGTATCACGATTTTAATGGGACAGCATCTTATAATGAATTAGAGCAGATATTTGAGCTGTGCCTACGCAAAGGGGCAGATATAGTGAAGATTGTGACAACTGCAAACTCTACAGAAGATGCAGTGAGAGTGATGAAACTATACAACTCTAAATTTTGTAATGGCTCAAACCTAGTTGCTTTTTGCATGGGTAGCGCAGGCAAATTTACAAGGAAGCTTTGTTTAGACTTAGGCTCACCATTTACTTATGTAGCTTATGATGACGCATCTGCAACGGCTCCCGGGCAATTTACTTTTGAGGAGTTTAAGCAAGCGATAGAGCCTGATAAGCCAAAGTTTGCAACTGGATGGGATGAAGGTTTTGGATTACCTGCAGAGGTTGAAATCCCTTGCTCAAAGAGTGTTGCACAAAGGGCTATCTTAGCTGCAGCATTTGCAAAAGGGGAGAGTGTTTTATCTAATTTTTCTCCTTGTAATGATATCACTGGAGCTGTTGAGGTGATTAAAAAACTGGGCTGTGAGGTAGAATATCTTGATAAAAGTGCTTTGAAAATCATTAGCAATGGGATTGAGAGTTGGAATAATATATCCAAGATATTTGTAGGGGAGAGTGGGTTGCTTACAAGGCTTTTATTTCCTGTAAGTGCTTATTTAAGTGGCGTTAATAATAATACAATAGAGATTACCGGGCATGGAAGTATTCTAAAAAGAAATTTAAAGGATGCATTCTTGGCCTTAAGAAATGCGGGAGCGATATGTAATGCTCAAAACGATGGCTATTTGCCTGCTACAGTAAGTGGAGGTATAACAAATAATAATATTACTTTCTCTGGAAAGGAGAGCTCACAAATAGTGTCGGGATTTTTGATGACACTTCCTATGCTCTCAAATGATACAACACTTACAATTACAAACCCGACAAGTATTCCATATATTAATATAACATTAGATTGCTTAAAATCTTTTGGAATAGCTATTGAGATAGTATCAAGCTCTGCTGATAAAATTGTCTATAGTATTAAGGGGGGGCAGAAATATAGTGCAGGAGATGTTTATTTAGAGTCTGATTGGAGTTCTGCAGCATTCTTTGCTGTTGGAGGAGCTATAAAAGGGGGGATTGTACTTAAAAATATGCCAATTGAGAGTTCTCAGGCAGATATTTTGGTGTTAGACTTACTTAGAAAAGCTGGTGCAGATGTATCTATAAATGGGAATGATGTTATAATTAAAAGAGAGGGAGAGCTTAAATGTTTTGAGGCAGATTTGACTAATGCTCCCGATTTATTCCCCATTGCTGCAGTATTAGCATTAAAATGTAAAGGTAAAAGTGCATTAAAAGGGGTTTCCCGTTTGTTCCAGAAAGAGAGTAATAGAGCAGAGAGTGTTTATAGCGAATTCTCAGTTTTAGGAGCAGATATCTCGATAGAGGGAGATTATATGTATATTAATGAGAGTGACCTGAAAGGTGGTTTTGTAAGCTCGCATAATGATCACAGAATTGCAATGAGTATAATTATTGCATCGCTATTTATTAATGATGAGGTTTTTTTAGATGATGTAGCTTGTATAAATAAATCTTTTCCTGAGTTTTTAAATTTAATTAGATTATAGTTTGGAGGTGATATGAATACATTTGGAAATAAATTTAGAGTGTCAATTTTTGGTGAGTCTCACGGAGATTTAATTGGTGTTGTTTTAGATGGAGTGCCAGCAGGAATTCCTTTAACTCAAGATGATTTTTTATATGATTTAAGCCGCCGCAAAAGTGGAGCAAGAGGGACAACTCCTCGTAAAGAGAGTGATTTACCAACAATTGCATCTGGAGTATTTCAAGGAATAACTACTGGAGCACCTATCGCTATAACTTTTCAGAATAATAATACCCGTTCAGAGGATTATTCTCAATTTAGAGAGACTCCGCGCCCAGGGCATGCAGATTTTACAGCACAAGTAAAACATAATTTCTTTAATGATATTAGAGGTGGAGGACATTTTTCAGGTAGGCTTACTCTATGCCTTGTTGCGGCAGGTGTAGTAGCAAAGAAAATGCTTGCAGGTGTAAAGATTGAGGCTAAAATATTAGAAATAGGGGGTGCGAAACCTTGCGACGGAGATTCATATAATGATTTTGCAGATGTTTCGAAAGAGCAAATTCCAGCTAACTGGAGAGAGATGATTAATGCTGCAATGGCAGAAGAAGACTCTTTAGGAGGCCTGATAGAGTGTGTTTGTACCGGCCTGCCTATTGGTTTAGGAGAGCCTTTCTTTGAATCGGTTGAGTCTAAAATCGCTCATTTAGTATTCTCTGTACCAGCAACAAGAGCTATAGAGTTTGGTGATGGATTTGCAGCTGCTGCAATGAAGGGATCTGAGCATAATGACTGCTTTGTTGATAAAGATGGTGCATTAGCAAAAAATGGAGCAGGTGGAATAAATGGAGGTATAACAAATGGTAACCCAATTGTATTTAGAGTTGCAATAAAACCAACATCAAGTATCTCTAAAGTGCAAAAAACATTCAATTTTATAACTGAACAAATTGAGGATGTAAGAATAAAAGGGCGTCACGATGCTTGTATTGCATTACGTGCACCTGTAGTGATAGAGGCGGTTGCTGCAATGGCTTTGGCAGATTATTAAAATGCTACTTTTGGATATTTCCTTTCCAAGCTAATATACCGCCATCAAGGTCATAAACTTTGAACCCTTGATTTATAAGTTTTTTAGATGCTTCGAGGCTCCTTTTGCCACTTCTACAATAAACGGCTACAGGAGTCTCTTTATTTAAATCCAATATCTTATTATCAAAATCTTTAGAATAGATATCAATATTTTTTGCATTGGGGATATGTCCCTCTTTATACTCATCAGGGGTGCGTACATCCACTATTTGGATGTTTTTATCATCTATTATTTTTGCAAAGTCCCCACTCTCTTTCAAAGAGTAAAGATTTGAGTTGATTTGAGCATTTGCACACATACAAAATACTAAAGTGTTTAATATTAATAATAATCTTTTCATATTTAGTAAAAGTTAGTTTGAGTTGGTAATAGCTAATAATAGTGATTTAGGATTTGACACTGTCACATCATCAGCAAGATCCCAAAACATAATACCTGGCAATTTTTGATTTTTTGCATAATTGGTTTTAGCTGTAATTTCAGTTTGTCCGTTGAATATATATAAAATACCATTATATGTAGCTTCGTTCTCAGATGCTGAAGTAATTAGATTTTCTGTTACAAAACTATAATAAGCCGCAGTCTCCTTAGAGCCATCCTTAGCTACACCAAAAAATGGTAGCCCTGGAATAAGTTTTGAGGCTGGAATCCCATAATTAATCACCTCTTGTATATTAGATGTATATTCATCGTAAGGGAAACGCACTGGAGATGGGCCATAGCATTGAAGCGATATATAATCAGCTGCTTCAATTGCATTTTGATTAATCTTATAAGATACGGGGCTTAAGGATACTGATAATATATAATTACTGCCGATAGTGCTTTTTAATGATACAATCAAGTTGCTGAATAATTTAAATTCTTGCTCAGTATAACACCATTCAAAATCTATATCAACACCACTCATGTTATTTGTTTGCAGAGTAAGTAATACATTATTACAGAAATTGGTAACAGCAGACGGATTTACAATCATAGACTTCCAATTATCTCCACCAGAAATACCCATTCTTACTCTAGTATCTCCGTTTAATTTATCTTTAACAGATTTTACCAGTCCAGTGAAATTTGATACTCCTGCTCCATTATACAAATTAAAATTTTCGAAAATTAAACTTCCATCTGAGGCTGGAGTTACACCAATGCAAATTAAGTCATTACATTTACTCATACTTTCAACAGAAATTCTACCTCTATTATAAAAATTTCCTCTTATATATGAGCTTATAATAAAGGTTGTCCCTTCATTTGGATTTGTTGAGGTTCCTGAATTATTACCATAATTATTGC
>CAZYQA010000170.1:0-5517 GCA_964649555.1 uncultured Muribaculaceae bacterium | reverse complement strand
AATAAGTTAAAATTAAAATATGAATAATATTGATTTTTCATTTTACCAACTCTCTTTACTTTCATACATTAAAGAGAGTCATCCATGTATTGCCAATGATATGGCTTTTGTAAAAAACCGTGCTGAGATGGCTGCACAAACTTATGAAAATGCTTTTAAAGAAGGATATAATATTCAAGAGTGCATAGATGTTGCACATAAAGCACTTTTTGAAGGACTACACTTCTCCAAACACGATACGATTGTAAAAGTGCTTTGGAATGAGTTTTCGGCTGAAGTATCTGTTGATAAAGCCAAAGAGACGGCTATCCGTTTGCAACCACTCTTAGAGGGGCTGTTTTCTAAATACGACATATCTGATAAATTCGGTTCTTCACCCGAATATCAATCACTATACACCGAGTTAGTCGGCACACTACAAATAAAGCTCGAAGAGGATGGCAACCTATAACAAAAAGGCTCATCTCAGAGCCAATATTGAGGCGATAAAGGTAGTCTTTGCACTCAACAAAGAGAAACGTGCTGCCACTGGCCAAGAGTTGGATATTTTACGTGGTTATACAGGGTTTGGCGGATTAAAATGCATTCTCTCTCTTGCAGAAAAAGATGATGATGTTTTGGGTTGGAGTAAATCGGAACAAGATCTATTTCCATTGGTGCGTGAACTACATACTGTATTAAGAGAAAATTCAAAAGATGAAGCTCAATATAAACGCTATTTTGGGTCTCTTAAAAATTCTATTCTTACGGCTTTCTATACTCCACCAAAAATAGTTGAAGCTATTTCCAAAGCATTAAAAGGTGCAGGAGTTACGCCCGTCAATGTGCTTGATCCATCGGCGGGAATGGGAGAGTTTATCTCTGCATTTGGTAAAATATCGGCAAAGAATCGTAGCTTAGTGAGTTATGAAAAAGACCTCTTAACAGGACAGATGCTAACTGCTCTACATCCCGAAGCAAAGGTACATGTAAAAGGTTTTGAGGAGATAGACAACCAATTTAATGGATATTTTGATGTTGTATCTTCAAATATCCCCTTTGGTGATATCGCGGTTTTTGATCCACAGTTTGTAAAGACCGATGACACTGCTCGTCGTCAGGCTCGGATGTCTTTGCATAACTACTTCTTTATAAAGGGAGTCGATACACTTCGAGAGGGAGGCATATTGGCTTTTATCACTTCACAAGGAGTAATGAACGCTAAAATAAATGCACCCGTCAGGGAGTGGCTGATGCATAATTGTAATTTGGTGTCGGCAATTCGTTTGCCTAATAATTTATTTTCTGAAAATGCAGGGACAGATGTAGGTAGTGATTTGATTATATTACAAAAGAACTCTGCTAAAACAGCACTCTCTGTCGATGAAGAACTATTTATCCAAACAGAGAAACGTCCAAGCGGTGTAATGTGGAATAAATATATGGATAACCTCTCTTGCGTGGTTTATACTTCATGGGAACAAGGTACTGACCCTTATGGTAAACCTGCTATTACATTTAAGCACGAGGGCGGTAATAAGGGTATTGCAGAGGCAATAGGTAAAAGATTGCCAGTGGATTTTGCTAAGAACCTCAATATAGAGTTATACAGACAATACGCCCCCAAAACACAACCAACCCTGCAAACGGAACTATTAGACCTCTTTGGCAATGTTATAGAGCAAAATAAACCTAAAAAACGTATTGTAAAACCTAAAATAGTACCCAAGGTAGAAGCATTCAAAACGGAAAAACTGACGCATAAGGAGTACTCAATCGGGTTGTTTAATACAGGTACATTGTGGTGGCAACTTGACGCTGAAAAGGGGATGCTTCCAAGAACCTATGACGGTTTACGTAGAGAGTATATTAAAGAGGGGTCTCTTGTTGCATTGGATTTACAAGTAGGCTTCTTTGTGCGTAATCAGGAGGATATGGAGACAATGGTTTTTCAACCCTTAGAGCTATCTACAGAGATACGTCATAAAGCCCTGCTATATATTGACATTCGTAATACCTACCACGAATTATACAACTATGAATTGGAGCGTCAGGCGATAAACGAACATGCACGGGATAGACTCAATGAACTCTACGACCGTTTTGTCTCTCACTATGGTTATTTGAACGATAAGAAGAATATCGACTTGGTGTTAATGGATGCAGGGGGGCGTGAGGTTCTATACCTTGAACGCCGAGTTGATGGGCAGACCGTAAAGGCTGATATATTCTCTCAACCTGTATCGTTCAATCTAAATGAGGTCACTGAGGTAGTCAATGCAGCAGAGGCACTATCGGCATCGCTTAATAAGTTTGGCGAGGTCAATCTTGAATATATGTCGTCTCTATTAGAGGACACCTCAGAGACGGAGCTACTGCAAGAGCTGCACGATAAGATATATTACAATCCATTGATTAACGGCTATGAGATTGCTGAAAAATTTATTGCAGGTAATATAGTTGCCAAAGCTGAAGAGATAAGACAACATCTATTGGAAAACCCCGATGATGATAAAGCCTCCGTATCTCTGCAAGCACTTCGTGATGCAATACCTATACCTATACCATTTCGTGAGCTTGATTTCAACTTCGGAGAGCGTTGGATACCGATGAGTGTCTATTCCGACTTTGCAAGTAAGCTGTATGACACCAAAGTAGATATAATATACAACTCCAGTGCTGATGAGTTTGCTGTAAGTTGTGGTATGAGAAATGCTAATATCTGGGATAAATTCTGTGTCAGAGGGCAACATCGTTCTTATGACGGTATCTCCTTAATGAAACATGCGCTTCTTAATACCACGCCCGATATAACCAAGACTATCAAAAGAGATGGTAAAGATATTAAGGTGCGTGATACGGAAGCTACACAAATGGCTAACACGAAGATAGATGAGATACGTGGAGCGTTTACCGATTGGCTGAATGAACATTCAGATGAGTTTAAGAAGAGTTTAGAGAAGTTATATAACGATAAATTCAACTGCTTTGTACGCCCTAAATATGACGGATCGCATCAAACATTCCCCGATCTTGATTTGAAAGGACTTGGTATACCTGATCTTTATCAGAGTCAAAAAGATGCTATTTGGATGCAAATCCTTAATGGTGGTGCGATTTGTGATCACGAGGTAGGGGGAGGGAAAACGCTAATTATGTGTGTTGCAGCTTATGAGATGAAGCGTCTTAGATTAGTCAATAAACCAATGATTGTAGGGCTAAAAGCTAATGTGCAAGAGCTAGCATATACATTTCGCACAGCATATCCTAATGCTAAAATACTTGCTCCTGGTAAAGATGATTTCACACCTGCAAAACGTGAACGCATATTTAATGACATCAAAAATAATAATTGGGATTGTATTATACTGACACACGATCAATTTGGCATGATACCACAGTCTCCCGAAATTCAAGAACGCATCCTACAGGCTGAATTAGATAGTGTAGAGGATAATTTGGAGTTCTTGCGCTCGCAAGGTCGAAATATCTCGCGAGCTATGGAGAAAGGACTTGTAAAGCGACAAGCCAACCTTGCCTCTAAACTAAAAGAGATAGCCTATAAGATTGAAGAGCGTAGAGATGATGTTGCAGACTTTAAGACAATGCAGATAGACCACCTATTTGTGGATGAATCGCACCAATTCAAAAACTTGATGTTCAATACTCGCCACGATAGAGTGGCAGGACTAGGTAGCCCCGATGGTAGCCAACGAGCCTTGAATATGCTCTATGCTATTCGTACTATTCAGGAACGTACAGGACGTGATTTGGGGGCTACATTCCTTTCGGGAACTACCATATCCAACTCACTAACGGAGCTTTATTTGCTTTTCAAATACCTACGTCCGCAGGCACTTGAAAAGCAAAACATCAAAACCTTTGATGCGTGGGCAGCAATATTTGCTAAGAAGACCACCGACTATGAGTTTTCTGTCACCAATGAGATTGTACAAAAGGAGCGTTTTCGGTACTTTATCAAAGTGCCAGAGCTTGCATCTTTCTACTCGGAGATTACCGACTATCGAACAGCCAAAGATATTGGTATCGACCGTCCTGAAAAGAACGAGATAATGCATAATATTCCTCCAACACCACAGCAAGAGGAGTTTATCGTTAAGTTAGTGAAGTTTGCTAATACGGGCGATGCAACGATACTTGGGCGTGGTAAATTGAGTGATTCTGAGCAGAAAGCAAAGATGCTTATAGCTACCGATTATGCCCGAAAGATGTCGCTCGATATGCGTATGATTGACCCCGAAAAGTTTGATGACCATATTGACAACAAAGCCTCGCACTGTGCCGCCAAAATTGCGGAATACTATAAAAAGTATGATGAACACAAAGGTACACAGTTTGTTTTTTCTGACCTTGGCACATATAAGCCGGGCGAATGGAATCCATATTCAGAGATAAAACGTAAGCTGGTAGAGGATCACGGAATCCCTGCTCACGAAGTGCGTTTTATTCAAGAGGCTAAGACCGACAAGGCTCGAAAATCTCTTATTGCAGGAATGAATGAGGGTTCTATTCGTGTGCTATTTGGCTCTACCTCAATGCTTGGAACAGGTGTAAATGCTCAACAACGTGCTGTTGCCATTCATCATATTGACACACCTTGGCGACCCTCAGATTTGGAGCAACGTGATGGACGAGCCGTGAGAAAAGGTAATGAAATTGCAAAGTTATATGCAGATAATAAAGTAGATGTTATTATATATGCCGTTGAAAAATCGTTAGATGCCTATAAATTCAATTTGTTGCAGAATAAACAGAACTTTATCATGCAGCTAAAGACCAATCGTTTGGGAGCAAGAACTATTGACGAAGGTTCGATGGATGAAAAGTCAGGTATGAATTTTTCGGAGTATGTAGCTATTCTTTCGGGTAATACCGATTTATTGGAAAAGGCAAAATTAGATAAGAGGATTGCAGGATTAGAGAGCGAGAAACAGGCTTTTAATCGTAATATATTCGCATCGGAGAAACGATTAGATGAAACCAAACGTAACATTGATGATAATAATGAGATGCTCGCACGTATCACAAGCGACTGGGAAACGTTTAACTCTCGTGTGCGAAAAGATAATAACGGTAACATACTTAATCCTATTCAGCTTAATGGTGTAGATGGTAGCGACACCAAACTGATTGCTGATAAACTTGCAGAAGTGAACAAAAAGGCACGTACGCAAGGTGAGTATTTTGACATAGGTTCTCTGTATGGTTTTAAGATTGTGGTTAAGACGGAATCATCCGAAAAAGATCTGTTTGAGATGAATCAAAACCGTTTCTTTATTATTGGTGAGAGTGGCATTAAGTATAGCTACAACAATGGAAAAATTGCAGAAGATCCGCAACTTGCATCTCTCAATTTTCTGAATGCGCTTGAGAAAATTTCTAAAATAAAAGATAAGTATAAAAAAGATATAGAAAATATGATTAAAGATATTCCAATTTTAGAAAGTAGTGTTAATGCTATATGGAAGAGGAAGATGACTTCCGCAGATATGGGAAAAGTAAGCAGCATCAGCCATT
>CAZYQA010000169.1:0-5530 GCA_964649555.1 uncultured Muribaculaceae bacterium | reverse complement strand
AGTAAGTATGTATGCCATAGGATCATTACTTCCACTTTCCAATTCTAATGTAGGGCGTAAATTATATTTTAATTGTAAATTTTTTGCTCTTAAGATAGAGAATACGGCAGCAGCATCTGTAGATGAAACTATTGATCCTAATAAAAGGCTCTCATATATTGTGAAATCTGTAAGTAATTTGATGAATAATCCAAGTAGGGTAGCTGTGATAAATACCCCAACTGTTGAGAGCATAACGCCTTGTTTGAGTACAGGCTTTACTAATTTTAGATTGGTGTCTAACCCTCCAGAAAAAAGTATGACATTTAGAGCAATTATACCTATGAATTGGGCTATATCTGGGTTGTCAAACTCAATTCCTCCAATACCTTCGGATCCGGCCAGCATTCCGATACCTAAAAATAGAATTAGGGTAGGGACCCCATATTTGTATGAAGTTCTACCAACTAATACACTTATGAAAAGTAAAATGGAGCCGATTAATATAAAATTTTCAATTGTAAGATTCATTTCTCTAAGTTAATACTAATAGTAGTATTTTACAATTTAAAATGAAAATAAGCCAAATAATTCCTAATATTATATAAGCTTCATAGAAAAATAGGGTGCCCTCGTTCAATTTGAGACACCCTATTCATGTATATTTTAAAGTATGTTAGTTACAACCGCATCCGCATGATGAACAACCACCTTCATTACAACCTCCATCACCGCAATTGCTTTGAGCTCTCTCGTTGAAAAGTCCGTTTTGTAACTCTTGCTCAGTAGCTTCTCTGATAGCTTCCACTTTGCCCGCAAAGTGTAAAGTTTCTCCAGCTAATGGATGATTAAAGTTCATTACAACTACATCACCTTTTAACTCTTGAACTTCACCGTTCAATCTGTTTCCTTCAGAATCCATCATAGGCAATACGTTTCCAACAGTTAATAAACCATCTTCAACTTTTCCTTCAACCTCAAATAAAGATTTAGGAAGTTCAACAATAGCATCCGGATTTACAGGTCCATAAGCATCCTCAGGAGCTAATGTGAAATCAAAAGCATCTCCAACTTTTTTACCCTTAATCTCTTCTTCAAATTTTGGAAGTAAGTATCCTGTTCCAAAAATGAATTCCATCGGTTTCTCAGCTGTTACTGTTTCAATTGTGTCGCTATCTACATTTAATGTATAAGATAACGAAACTACTTTGTCTTTATTAATTTCCATTATAATTATATTATGAATTAATTTCTTTATATTTTACAAAGTTCACTTAAATATTCTTTATTAGCAAACTTTATATGTAAATAACTCTATTTTTTATTTATCGGTTTGCCAAATTTTGTGATTTTATATCCGATTGCTGCAAAAATTAATGATACTATCGGAGAAGCTATATTAAAAAAGCAATATGGTAAATATGTTAATGTTGGTACCCCTAATACGCCTGTCTGCACTACTGCGCAGGTATTCCAAGGTATAAGTACAGATGTAACAGTAGCAGAGTCTTGTAATGATCGGCTCAAAAGTTCAGGAGCATATCCCTCTTCTTTATATATACTATTAAACATCTTGCCGGGAATTAAAATTGAAATATACTGATCAGATAAAATGATATTACATACTATACATGATCCCATTGTTGCACCTACCAATGAAACAGTACTATTAATATATGATAGCATTTTACTTGTGATTACAGAAATGAATCCTGCTCCCTCCATTATTCCACCAAATGCTACAACACATAATATTAGCCATATAGTATTCAACATACCTGACATCCCTTTGGTTGAGACTAAGCCGTCAAGCATTTGATGCCCTGTCTCAACAGTAACATTGGATGATAATAGTTTAAGAGGAACATAGACAAATGATTCCCAACTACCTATTGCAAATGCTGAAATTTGAGCTGCTATTTGAGGCTGTATTATAACTACCATTACAGCCCCTATAATTGCTGAAATAGATAATGTTAGGTAAGGGGATATTTTTTTGTATATCAAATATATAGTAAAAGCTGGCAGTAATAAAAGCCATGGTGATATATTATAAATTTGTGCAATTTGAGAGCATTGTTCTTGTATATCCAGTGAATTTGATGTTTTGATCATAAATCCCGCTACTCCAAAGAAAATAGCAGTAATTATAAACAATGGGATATTTGTTATTAGTAAAAACTTTACGTGTTTATATAGATCTACCCCTGCAACACTTGCTGAAAGATTTGTTGTATCTGAAAGAGGGGAGACCTTATCTCCGAAATATGCTCCAGAAATGATTGCTCCTGCAAGCCAGCCTTCATGTATTCCAAGAATTTTACCTGCACTTAGCATCGCTACCCCTATCGTTCCCACAGTTGTCCAGGAGCTTCCGGCCATTATTGATATTAACCCCGTAATAATGAATGCTACCAACATGAAGATATGCGGGCTTATTATTTTTAATCCGTAATATACCATTGTGGGAACTACACCCGATTGAATCCAAGATGCAGTGAGAGCTCCAATCATCAATAAAATAAATATAGCGCTACCTGTCTTACTCAGATTATCTAAGATTCCATTTTCAAGCTCATCCCATGTAATTTTTAATCTAAATATTGCAATAAGTGCCCCTACAACACTTGCTATTATCAATGCAAGCTGAGAAGGGCCGGATGTCAGTTCATCGCCAAAAAGTTTTACCCCAAGAAATAATATTATTATCAGGACAAAGACTGGGGTAAGTGACAATAATAAAGAAGGTTTTTTCATGTTTAAATATTTTATATTCCGGTAAAATCTACGTTATAATATGATAATGATGGAATTTGCCATCTTGCACATTTACGTGCATCCTCTCCGGCAAATGCAAGTTCATTCCATAAAGATACTACGTTTCCTGACATATTTAATTCTTTTATGGGAAATAAAATCTCTCCCCCTTCAAAATAAAACCCTTCCACTCCAAATGAGAAGTCTCCCGTACCGATATTGCAATTTCCACCATTAAAACCTGTGACATAAATACCTCTTTCTAATAAAGTGATCATATCTGCGGCTCCGAAATTCTTATAATCTTGAGGTATATTATTGGTTGAAATTTGGGGAACAGAAACACTCTCTATCGTTGGATCAATACCTAGTTTATTTGCATTATAAGTATTTATAAAGTAGGTATTAATCACCCCTTTATCTATTATCTTTCTATCTTTAGTTGCAATTCCTTCTCCATCAAAGTATCTTGATCCCTGCATCCCATATAGGGTTGGAGTGTCAATTATATTTAATTTATCAGAAAATATTTTCTGCCCCAGCTTATCAATTAGAAAAGAGTTTTTTTGCTGAATATTTCCTCCGTTTAGTGCACTAAAAATAGGTGATACAACTCTGCTAGAGCATGATCTGTCAAGAATCATATTCATCTTGCCACTCTTAAGTTTTTTAGCGCCAAGTTTGCTCAAAGCCTTATCTAATGCAATTTTACCAATTCCTTCTTTTGTAAGTGAATCAAAGTTCATTGAGCTATCGTACCACCAACCTTCAGGCCTTGAATTTCCTCTCCCTTTTACAGAGCATTCAACACTTACCGTAAAATTGCTTTGTAATGAATCTCCCTCAAATCCATTTGTATCAATCATGTATTGATAATCTAGATAATCTGAGAACTCTGAGCTTACGGATATAAGTTTTTTATCCGTTTTATATATCTCTGCCTGGCTATTGAATGCTATCTCTTTTTTTAGTGCTGGATCCATTGTAAGGATATAAGGATCAAATTGTCCTAAGTCAGCATTATCACCTTTGTAATATAAACTTGCGGGAGGTAATGTTCTGTAGGTATCAGGAGCCAATAATTTTGTTATGGTAATGATCTCTTTTATGAAACTTTCAAGCTCATTTACTTCAAGCCTATTTGTAGAGTAGGCACCATATTTACCATCTATAAATATTTGTAGATATAATGAACGATCATTGGAATTTTGCAGCCTGTCCAATGTATTATTTAAAAATGCAAATGAACTTTGAGATCCAATATTTAATGATACTCTTCCATGTTGCGCCCCATGTTTTTTTATCAAATCTAGTGCTTTGCGAGCAATCTGAATCTCTGCGCTATTATCTATATAGTTTGTCATATTTTTTCTTCTAACTATTTCCACCTACAATTAAACTCTTTACTAATACTGACGGCATTCCACATGAAACCGGGCAATATTGCTCTTTTCCACATGTCCATGTTGCATTTTCTATCGAATGGTCTTCACCAACTCCAATTATATCTGCCAACGCTTGAGGGCCATTGCCAATTATATTTATATCTTTTATTGGCTGAGTTAGTTTGCCATTTTCAATCATGTAGCCGCTTTTTACAAAGAAGGTAAAATCTCCTGCACCTATCTGTACTTGTCCGTTAGAAAATGAATCTACATATATTCCTTTTTTTAGTGATGAAATTAAGCTCTCCTTTTTCTCACTTCCATTCTCCATATATGTTGCTCGCATCCTTGGTAGTGGCATAAATCTAAATGATTCACGTCTTCCATTTCCGGTGGGGGATACTCCATAGTGTTTGGCACTTATCCTATCATGTAGATATGAGTTTAATATTCCATTCTTGACCATATATGTTTTTTGACCTCTTATCCCTTCATCATCAAAATTACAAGCTCCTCTATTGCCTGGGATTGTACCATCATCAACAATATTTATTGATTCATGACAAATTTTTTCACCCATTTTATCAGAAAAAATAGATGTGTTCTTTCTATTAAAATCAGCTTCAAATGCGTGCCCTACAGCTTCGTGTAATAAGATGCCCGATCCGCCACTACTCATCACTACCGGCATTTCTCCCCCCTTAGGCTGGATTGCATTGAATAGAAATGCACATTTGCTTACCACTTCTTTTGCTATTTCTTTTACTAAATCACTACTTAAAAGCTCAAATCCCATTCGGTAACTTCTGGAAACACCCGCATTTTCTGTTCTCCCATTCTCTTGCATAATGCAGGTTGCTATAAATGACACCATGGGGCGAATATCCGTAAAAGATTCTCCTAGTGAATTATAGAATAATACTTTTGTTTTTGAATCTGTTATTCTCCCTATCACTTTAACAACTCTGCTGTCTGCTTCAAAAATAAGAGTATTCAATTCTTGTAAATAAGGGATTTTATTTGATACCGAATAATTATCCCAATCAGTACCTATTGGGTAATAATTTTCACCTTTTAATATATTTATATCTTTGGGAATACTGATATTATGCTTTTTTTGAGAGGCTATCTGTGCAGCCGTTTTTGCTGCTTTTTCCATCATGGGGAGTGTGGTTATTTCCGAATAAGCGTATCCGGTGTTTTCTCCATCAATAACTCTTATTCCTACTCCGTAGTCTATATGAGAGCCGGCAGCATTTACCTCCCCATCACTAAGTGATAATTCATTTGCTATAGAGTGCTCAAAATATATATCTGCATAATCTCCACCACTGGAGAGTGAGATATTTATTAAGTGTTTTAAATCATCCGGAGTTACTCCGAAAAGATTCATTAATGAATTAAAATTT
>CAZYQA010000168.1:0-5551 GCA_964649555.1 uncultured Muribaculaceae bacterium | reverse complement strand
CATCAATAGTATAATAATCTAAAAGAGAAATAGGTTGATCAAATCCTCCAAATTTAATAGGTGTACTAATTAATTCTTTCTTTAATCTATAATTTTCTAAGACATTATTATAAACTTTAGGTGAAAGGACTTCATTATCTGCAATATTTCCTAAAGAAATTCCTGCCATAGCAGCTAATCCACCAATTGAGGAATTTGCACCTTTAGATCCAGTTTGTGGTACAATTACACATGAAGCTGTATATTCTTTTGGCGTAAAGATAACAACAAATAGCCCTATAAGCATAAAAACTAAAGTTACTTTTATAATAAACTTTCTTTTGCTCCACAATAATTTTACAACTTCAATTAAGTCTATCTCTTGTTCTTTATTTTCAGGTAATTTAGTCTCTTCCATCGGTTAAATTATTTGCTATCTAATTGTGAATAAACTGAGTTCTGGCTTTTAAATTCAGGAACAATATGTTTCATTGCTCTCACTGTACCAACTCTATCAAGAGCTTTTGTAAGAGTTCTCAACTCTTCAAATTGCTCCAAAATTTCATTATAATTGTATTCTCTCACTTTTGCAACAGAAATTTTCTTATTTGCAGTTGGAATTGTGCACTCTTTGTCATTTAAGAGCTCTTCGTATAGTTTTTCACCAGGTCTTAAACCTGTATATTCAATTTTAATATCTGTTCCCGGTTTGAATCCGGCAAGTGAAATCATATTCTTGGCTAAATCGGCTATGCGTACAGGTTGCCCCATATCAAATACAAATATTTCATAGCCCTCTCCCATTGTTGCAGCCTCTAATACTAGCCTGCAAGCCTCTGGAATAGTCATAAAGAATCTTATGATATCTTTATGTGTAACAGTTACAGGGCCTCCGTTTTTGATTTGCTCTCTAAATCTTGGAATTACAGAGCCATTAGAGCCTAATACATTTCCAAACCTGGTAGTGATAAATTTAGTAGTTCCTTGGATTTCACCCTTTATTATAGATCTACTTAATGTTTGTACATAAATTTCAGCTAACCTTTTTGTGCATCCCATTACATTTGTGGGGTTTACTGCTTTATCCGTAGATACCATTATCATTTTCTCTACACCATATTTCACTGCCGTATCTGCAACTATCCTTGTTCCTAGTACATTCACATTTACAGCTTCACAAGGGTTATTCTCCATCATTGGTACGTGTTTATAAGCTGCAGCATGGAAAATAATCTGAGGCTTGTATAAATTAAATATGGAATCAACTCTTGTGCGAGCTCTCACATCCCCTATTACAAATACATATTTATTATCAAAATATTTTATGAATTCGCTATGCCCTTTTTCAGTCTCATTCCCTTTCTCATCAATAAAGCTGGGGTTAGATTTAAAGAATATCTTCTTTTCGCGATCTATCAATTCAAGCTGAATATTATGTAATGGAGTCTCTGCATTATCCAGAATAATTAATCTTTCAATATTAAAACCTGATATCAATCTGGCTAATTCACTTCCGATACTTCCTGCTCCTCCGGTTACCATCACTCGCTTATTTCCAATCACCTCTTTAATATCATCCATATTAATCTCTATCTCATCCCTTCCAAGCAAATCCTCAATTTTTATCTCTCTAATTTGAGAGGTAATTGCATCAGCTTCATTAATTTCACTTAATTGAGGCAGGATCATCACTTTTATTTGCCTTTTAAGGCAAAATTGTATAAGCCTCTCTTTTTCGTTTAAAGCAGCAGATTGAGAAGGAAATACTACTGCATTTACAAATTTTTTATCAATAAGGCTTTCAAAATACTTATATGAATCAATTGTATATACAACATGTCCTTGCAGCTTCAACATGCTTCTATTATCCTGCACCATTATAAACCCAACTATACTATAATCTGAATGTAGGTTTTTTGAGAGATAGTTTGCTACCGAAATACTCTTTGAATCATCCCCATAGATTAGCACTTTAGTGGTAGTTTTATTATTAGCTGCCATAAAGAGCTCATATATATAAATTAGTAATACTCTTAAAGATACGAGCATTGCTAATGAGCAGGTCATATCACAGATCTGAGCCACAATGAGCTTATCTATACTTAATGTAAACTCAAAGAAATCACTGAATACTGCAAAAAGAGTAAATAAAACTGCCCCTTTAGTAATTACCGCAAGTAATATTCTCCATATCTCTTGCATTGTTGTATGGCGCATAATACCACGATAAGTGCCATATATAATAAAGATGGTAGAGCTTACAAGTATAGAAGACAATGTTATATATCCATAAGATTCCAATGGTACTATGGGGCGCACAAAAAAACCTATAACAATATATACTGCCAATGTTGCAAGTGCAGATACAAAAGTATCTATCAATAATACAACCCACCTGCTTAGATATGGTGAATTTACTACAATTTTGGATAGTTTTTTTAATGTTCCTCCCATCTTACTATTTCGCTTGATTAATAATTGTAATAATCATGGCTGCTAAACTAGCTGTACTTGTAGCAATGCCCATAATCATAGATACATTCTGAGCTTTATTTTGGTTAGGTATTTTAGATGGAACAACTATCTCGGTTCCCGGATACACCTTAAAATCGTCATCTCCTTTTGCAGCCACAGATCCATTCATATGTACCATATAAATTTTTCGTGAAAGTGCTGTTTGCAGTGTACCACCGGCATTGGATAAATAGTACTTCCATCCTTTTTTAGGATTAAATGCAACAGTATTAGGGTATAATACCGCTCCGGATATTTTTACAGTATTATTAATTTTGGGTACATTTATAATATCTCCCTCTCTCAATACTACATCGGCATAAGAGCCTGGATTCTTCATTGCTTCTAATAGATCTATAGCAATATCATATCTTTGGCCAATTTCCAGAGAGTCAATCGCTGTTGTATCTTTTACCTGTTTTTTTGCAATTTTCATAGCTAGCTGTAAGCGATCATACTCCTCTTTTGTAAGCGTTCTAGTAAGTTTTGCACCTTGTACATACGCATCGGAATTAAAGCCTTGTGATTTCTTTATTACATCGCTAAGCCTTACGGTATTTTTCTCTATTACATAAGTACCGGGATAAAGCACCTCTCCCGCTACAGCTACAGCTTGCTGAGGTTTATAATTTTTGGATTTCCTCACAAATACTATATCATAAGGCTCAAGTTGGAAATCAATATCCTGTGGATTTGCCATTATATTAAAGTGCATTATCTTAGCAATGGTATCCCCCTTATTCACTTGCTCCCCATTTCTGCCAATTCTTCTGGCTATTTCTACTTTAGATAGTGTTGCAGCATCAGTGATGCCATTCGCATTCAGTATCAAATCTCCTATTGTCATACCATGCCTGAACTCATATTCAGTTGCATTACCTGTTATAGGATCTTTTATATCGGAAGGTTTATTTACCTCTCCATATATTTGTACTGTTTGCTTTGGCATAATATCATTTACCGAGAAAATTCTTACTGAGTCATCCGGCATAAGTTGTACATCTGTCTTTTTTAATATTACATCTATTGGTGAGAATGTTACTTGTTCTTTATTTCTATTCTCTCCAAATCTTACAATATACCCTTTATGCATATATGCATCCTCTTTTAATCCGCCTGATTTTAGGATCAATTCACGCAATGTAGATAAATTGGAATTGGGCTCATCTGAATCTATTGAGATGCCATATATTCCTGGCCTTCTTACCGCTCCCACAATTTTCACCCTGTTAGCAAATTCGGGAGAGTGCCTCTTTATATATATTATATCTCCATTTTCTAAGCTGAATGTTCCAAAATCTTTTCTGTTTACAATAAAGCTCGATGATGTGGCTCCTTTTGTATCTCCACTGTTATATTTTCTATCAATTACTACCTCATTATCATATGCATCCTCTGTAAATCCACCCATATATTCTACTAGCTTACTCAAGCTTTCTCCTTCTGAAATTTCATATTTCATAGGGCGCTTTGCTCCACCTAATACGGTTACTACGCCGTAGTAAGGGGCTACACTTATCACATCATTATCTTCTAGCCTTAGGTTTGTTCCCAAATTCCCTTTTGTAATGAAATCATAAATATCAAATGTACTTATTAATTTGTTGTTTCTATATAGATTGATGTTTCTCACAGTTCCTAAATCCGATACACCTTCTGCTAAATACATTGCAGATGCAATTGTAGAGAGGCTTGGCAGAGTATATGTACCGGGCTTTTTTACATCTCCCACCACATTTACTGTTACACTTCTTATTTTGCCCAAAGATAATTTCACAAATGTATTAGGATTTGGTGCTGATATTCCACTGTAGATTTTACTAAGATACTCTTTTAATGATTTTTCGGCTTGTGTTATTGTTTTTCCTGCAAGATATACGGGCCCAAGATCTGGAATAATTACTGCCCCATCGGGTGTAATTTCTGTTGTTATATTTGTGATTACATCTCCCCAGATATCTACTACCACTTCATCTGCTGCCGATAATTTATAGCTATCAGGAGTAGGTAAGTTGTAGTTGGGTACAAAATTTAAATTTTTGTTATTGAAGATATTGTGTCCGAATATTAAACTTTTTTTATTGATCTCAAATTGCTGGGATTGCAACTCTTGTGAGCTTTGTAGATTCTGCTCAGATATTTTATTGTTTGTTTGTTGGCTTTTAAGGTCTTCCTGCATCTGCTCTACTCCCGCATTTCTATCTCTGGATGCTTGTTTAGTATTTGTTTGTTGAGTGCCGGATCCTTGCTTTTGTTTCATCATGGCTTCAATTTGAGCATCTGAGTACCCTTGTTGTTTCGCTAATTGCTTTGCTAATTCTAAATCCGCAGCACTTTGTGCTTGCACTAGCGATGAAATTCCAATGAATAAAACAATTGTAAAAATGTGCTTCAAAACTTTCATATAATTCTCTGTCATCATGTTAATATCAGTATACAACACTGCCTGGTCACTCCCAGACATAAGCCGCGCAACTTTCTAATTTTAAGTATTTTACCGCAAAGAAATATAACTAATTTATTTTCTTTACCTGGTTTAGCCTAACACATATTGTTGCACCAAGTTGTTCAACATATAAAGTTAGGTATTTTTTATTTATCTTCTTTATTTTTCCCGATATAATTTTCCCGGCTTTTGCCATTTCTCCGCATATTATCTCCACTTCATCACCAGCTAGCAACTCACAATTATCTGCTATTTGTGTGTATTGTTTCATTGCCTGAATATCCTTCTCTCTCACTTCTGCGGGGGATCCGTTAAAGTATAATACTTTTACTACTCCATCGATCTTTAGTATATTATGGAGATAATTTTTTGGAGCATTTATGAATACATATGAATTAAACAATGGAACCTCTACAATTTTTACTCTGTCGCTCCATTTTCTCTGTACCTTGAGTAAAGGTAGATAAGAATCCACACCAACATCTTGCAACCTGTCAGCTACTTTTTTTTCCGATCTTGATGTAGTATATATTGCGTACCACTTTTTGTGTGGTTGTTTTAATTCACAGCCTAAATTCATAATTAACTCTAAGCCCTCTCTTCTTTCCGATT
>CAZYQA010000167.1:0-5595 GCA_964649555.1 uncultured Muribaculaceae bacterium | reverse complement strand
ATTATTTTACCTATAAATACAATAATCTGCTAGAAACAATTTATTGAATATAATACTAACCGAATGCTTAAAATATAAAAAAGAGGCTATCTGAATATTTAACTTTAGATAGCCTCTTTTCTGTTTTATATTGATTTTATTTGCAAACCATAATATCTAATATCATTTTATCAGTTGCTTGCATACCTCTTGATCCAATCTCACCAAGATTAAATATAGTCTTCTCAATATCATCTTCAATGATACCATCCTGAGACGAAATACAAATATTATCCATAGCTAAGATAGCAGCTTGCACAGAGGAAGATACTCCCGAAGCCACTTTAAGTGCACAGCCTACTTTTGCACCATCACACACCATGCCGGTGATATTTCCAATCATATTTTTAATTGAGGAGCAAACTTGATCATAATGCCCCCCTTTTAAATATACTATACCACATGATGATCCTGTTGATGCAATTACACATCCACATAATGCAGATAATTTACCCAGATAACCTTTAATATGAATTGCAATAAGATGACTAAGCACCAAAGCTCTAGCAAGTTTTTCCTGATCAACACTCATTTTAGAGGCAAATGCAATCACCGGCATAGTTACTGTTATTCCTTGATTTCCACTACCTGAATTACTCATTGCCGGTAAAGTACATCCTGCCATTCTAGCATCTGATGCCGCAGCTGTTGCTGCCATAGCATGCGTAAGAATAGATGCTCCAAATAAATCTTTATGCCCGGTAGAAGCGATAGTTTTTCCAACTTTCAATCCATAATCACCTAATAAACCTTCAAGAGAAAGTGCTTGATTAAGTTTAACTGAATCTAGTATAAACTCTATACTATGAAAATCAACAGAATCAGCAAATTCCAAAATTTCTTTAACTGTTAATTTATAATCAAGAGTATTTTTCTCTACAGGAATATGCTGCGATTCATTATGGCCATCACAACCATTATTATTATTTGACTCAAGCAATTCTCCATTTAATTCAACAGAAATAATAGAATCATGATTATCTTTTATAATAGAAGTAGCTTTAATATTATTTATAGAATCAATTGCCGTAGCTTCAATAAATAATTTTGTAGGTGTATCTGCAAGCGAGATTTTAACTTTTTTATTATCCACCATCTCTTTTGCCTCTAAAATAGTTGATTCGGATAGCTCCTTAAGAACTTCCAACTTGTATACAGATTTTCCACAAGTTGCTCCCAATGCAGATGCAATATGTAATCCAACCATTCCGGTTCCGGGTATACCTACCCCCATACCATTTTTTAATATATTAGCACTTACCTCTACATCTAAAGAATCAACAACTCCACCTACACTCCTTACCGCTTCACATGAGCGAGCAACAGCAAGAGCTACCGCAACAGGTTCGGTGCAACCCAAAGCAGGTTTTACCTCTTTTTTTATTAATTCAATAATTTCGTTTTGTCTATCTAAGGTCATATATGTTAGGTTATTTATTTTCAAAAAAATTAATTGTTTCAGTTATAATTTTATCAATTTCATTCTGCGATTTCAATGTTTCGATAGGGAAACCCAACACAACTGTTGAATATTTCTCTCCTCTATATGCCACGCCTGCAGAAATCCTATTCTCTTTATATCTGAAAATGGTATAAGCATCATTACTTGCCGGAGCAAGTGCATCAGCACACTCAACTGCATAAATATCTTCATTAGGTAATGTATGGAAATTAAAATCACCTCTAAAGCCATAAGGGTTAGGAACACTCACTACCTCACCATTTGTAGATGCAAAATTTGTTTTCCAAGTAAATTTAAGAACATCTTTTGCAAAACTCTTTCCTTGTTCGGTCACAATATAACTATCCCATAAATCAGTTGCAATATAAGCCCCAGATAATAATATATTTCCTCCATTTTCAGTGTATTTAGTAATTATCTTCCTTATATATTCAGGGAAAACCTCATACTTAATTCCACTTGTACCTCTACCCATTTTAGTCTGAGATTGCTTACCCATTATAAAGTCAACAATATTATAACACTCAAGTGTGGATTTACCCCAATTTAAAGCACCAATAGATGTAGATACAAACGCATAACCATTTTTCATAAAAGCCTTACCATGTACATAAGGGTAATCAAAAGTATTACCTGCTATTACTTTATCTTCATAATTAGTATAAGATGCACCAAATCCGGGAGAATCATCCTCCATCCATGGAATCTCTCTTCTAAACTCATATTGATTACCTATAAATGAATAATCATTGATATATGGAACTCCTGCATCCTTAGCACTATAAAATCCTGCATACAGCGAATCTTTGGATTGGAAAGAGTATGGAGCGGAAACTCTGTCAAAACCATTTACAATCATAACGGTTTCTTTACTTACAGATGGTAATCCCACAGATAAGATTTCAGAAGGGAAAGATATGCCACCATCATTCAAAGCAACAACTTTATAGCTATATATCTTATCAGTAGCAATATTTAATATCACAGAAGTATCTTTCACAACTACTCCATTATCAAATCCGCCATTCTCTACTCTGGTATAAACAATATATGAATCAGGAGTTGCAGTAGGCTCTAGCGAATCTAAAACAGGGCTCCAAGATAATTTAACAGCATTGCCATTATTATCATTCACAAATTCAGATGCAAAATTCTTAATAGGTAATGGCTGAACAACATATTTTCCACCATTAAACAAGCTAAAATACTTCAACATCCCTTTATATATTGCCCTACTCACCATAAATCTGAAATTAGGATCTAAGCCATATTTCATATCAGCTAAATTTTGATGAGATAATAACTCCAAAAGCATAGTAGGAACATTAGGCGTTCTGGCTTCAGCATACGATCTATCCCATAGCCCTCTCCTACTCCAGTTAGGCTCATATAAAGCACGAATATCATCTACAATCTGTGTTTGGATAATATCATTCATTTCTCTAGCCAATAGCCTGCTTTGTCCATTTGGATACTTATCAGAATCATTGGAGTATCTGGTATAAATTGCCAGCGTACCAACTATGGAATCATCTACAAAAGTGCCTGCATCAGTATGAAAAGCAAAAGCCATATCTACAGGGATATTAAATCCTCTCTCATTGGGGTTGACAGTTGATCCTCCAGAAATATTATTTACCCATCTACCACGCGATGTATAATCATCATTATAATCGTTTAAATTACTTGTAGAAGAATATATTGTATCTGCAAAGCCGGCCCATTGCAACCAGTATCTTGCACCTTCGGTTATACGTGGATAACCACTCACTGTTGGCTCAACATCATATCCGATACTTTGCATTTTAGGCTTTTCTGCCGAAGAGCTTTTTACATTCTCAGTGGTCCCCTCCTTCGAAGGCTCGCGGGCAATATTACCCATTCCTCCACCAAACTTCACACCATCGGCAGTCACCACTTTCCCTTTACTCTCTACATTTGATGATAAATACACACCTTGGTCAGATTTTCCCTCTACAAAAGGAAAAGTACCTAGATATATCCATGTACTACCACCCATTTTTTGATTCACTCTAAACTCAGTTTCTCCACCATTATGCTTAACTAAATATTTAGCTTCACTAGTGCTATTTGGCTGGGAATTATACGAAACATATACTGCATAATTATCCGTTTTAGGTATCTGAGGTAGCCATTGAGCAACATAATTTTCAGGAAGCTTCTTCCCATAAGTTCCATTAATCACTCTATAAGTACCCATTTTAAAAGGGTTTTCACCAAATAGATACATTTGTTTAGGATTTCCAAAACCTAAAGAATCACCGGCAGAAAGCTCTTTTAATTCGGAATATCCCGATCCGTAAGAATCATTATCAACAATTACTTCAAATTTATTATAATCCCTCTCTCTTGGTAAAAGGACAACAGCTCCTGCATTTTCAAGCATAGGAACAAGAAACGGAACAACATAGCTTTGAGTATATATATCTTCTACTGTTTGGAATAATCTTGCTCTCTGCCACATCCATCTTTGTTGAGCCTGATTATAATAAAACCCGTGACTTTGCCACACTGCTATATGCTTACCATCCAAAGCATCAGCTAGTTCGTATGGCTTAGATACATTAGTCACTAAGGGTGCAAGAGTATTTTTTTTCTTATGTGATGCTTTTTTTAATAAATCACCTGCATAATATCTTGATGAAAGCTCTTTTAAAGTAGATCCGTTAGCAAATAAAACAGGAGTCTTACCAGAATACTCAGCAGGCATATACTCTTTAACAATATTTTCTATTTCTCGAACATTGCTCTCTCTAAATGAATAATCACTCATTAATTTAGAAAACCAAATATTAATTTTATTTCCGTGCACCTGAACCGAATCCACTTCTATTTTAACATTGATAGCTGCTAAAGGCTTTAGATAGTTTGCAACCGCTTCTCCCATAGGCTCAAAGGAAGCAGGCTTTTTAATTGGAGCGGATTGTGAACTTGCCGTATTAGCCAGTAATAAAAATCCAACCAAAAATGATGAAAAGTACTTTCTTAACATTAGATATTAATTTTAGGTAACAATATACTATTTTGGAGAACAAAAGTACAAAAAAAGAGCTATTTTTGTAGAGATTTGACCATAAAAATACTTATATATATGAAACGTTTTAATATTGCAAATCTTCCAACAAAAATTGAAAAACTGGAAAGATTATCTAAAGAGCTAAATTCCAACATTTTTATAAAGAGAGATGATCAAACAGGGAGCGAATTCTCGGGAAATAAGGTTAGGAAACTTGAATATCTAATAACAGACGCTCTTGCAAAAGGGTGCAATCTTTTAATTACCTGTGGTGGCATACAATCTAATCACTGCAGAGCAACAGTATCTGTTGCAGCAAGGATGGGATTAAAGGCCTCTGTGCTTTTAAGAATATCAGAAGAGCCTGCTGTAACCGGAAACTATTTCTTGGATAAGCTTATGGGAGCAGATGTAAAATTCTGTACAAGAGAAGAGTATTCCAATTCACGAAATGAAATTATGGAGCAGATGGCAAATGAATATGCAAAACAAGGATATAAACCTTATGTTATTCCAGAAGGTGCTTCAAATGCAATAGGTGCACTTGGCTATTACAATTGCATGAATGAAATTGTAAAACAAGAGGAAGAATTAGGGATAAAATTCGATACGATTGTTGTTGCAACTGGATCAGGTGGCACTTACGCCGGATTACATGTTGCAAATCAAGTTCACAATCTCGGCAAAAGAGTTATAGGAATGGCAGTATGTGATGATACTAAATATTTCACTGACATAGCAGAGCAGATATCAAATGAGGCAATACAATATCTTGATGATGAATTATCCAATAAAAAGCTTAATAAGAACGACATAGAGATAAACGACAAATATGTAGGAATAGGTTATGCTCTAAGTACTCCTCAAGAGCTTGAATTTATAAAGAAAATCGCAAGATTGGAAGGTGTAGTCTTTGATCCAGTATATACAGGAAAAGGAATGTACGGAGTATATAACGAGCTAAAAGAGGGTGGAAATATGAGAGAGTGCAAAAATATATTATTTATACACACAGGTGGCTTATTCGGGCTCTTTCCAGTAAGTGGTGATTTTACAT
>CAZYQA010000166.1:0-5616 GCA_964649555.1 uncultured Muribaculaceae bacterium | reverse complement strand
TTCAAAATAAAACACAAAAATAAAACAAAATGAGCGCCCAACTAGTTTTGTAAGGCGCTCATTAATTTCTAATAATATAGTTTTACTTTATTTCTCCAACAGCTTTAAGATACTGAGCCCTTGAAGTCTTTTCTGTTAATAAAGTTGAAATATATTTAGTTTTAGATTGAATCCAAGTAAGCTGAGAAGTCAAAACATCCAAGATAGTCAAACGCCCCTCTTGGTAGCTGAAAGTATTTAGCTCCATACTCTCCTCAGAGATAATTGTTGCCTCCTTAGCAATTCCTATCTGTTTAGTATTCTCCTGATAATTTGTCCAAGAATTTGCAATCTCTTTAGTAATATTATCATAAGATTGCTCTCTGTCCAATATTGCCGATTGAATCATTGCTTTTTGGGAATTAGATCTTTTATACCTAGATCCCCATGCAAAAATAGGAACTTTTAATGATGCATAAGCAACCGTATTAAACATTGTTGAGCCATTGAAATTTAGAGCCTGAGTACCCCAGGTTTCTTGTAATCCTATAGATAATTGAGGGTTAAAATCACTTTGGATAATCCTTAATTGTTTCTTTTGATAATCCACTTGTAATTGAGAAATTCTGTAATCAGGCCTTCTCATCAGTGCTATCTCCGTTTGTACATACTCTAAATCGGGTAATTTATAAGCAATAGAATCAGCCAATACGATAGGTGTCATAGGATCAAGCCCCATCATAACATTGAGATTTTGTAATGAAATTATATATGATTTATAAGCATCACTTTTTGTTAATTCAGCCTCTTTTAATCTTGATAAGGCTTGCAAATAATCGGTTTTAGCTATCATTCCATCATTATATCTCACATGAAGAATCTCTACTAATGAATTTACAATCTCCTCATACTGCCCCATAGCAAGGTACAATGCTCTTTGAGCAACAGCATTCCAATAATTAACATCAGCAGCATAAGCAATATTCTGGATAGTAAGATCTACCGAATTAGCAGCTATACTATCCTGAATTTTTGCAGCCTGATAATTATTCTTAATCGAGCCACCGTTATAAATAATCTGAGAAAGACTTAAACCTAGATTATAATTATCTCTAGGCATATTTAGAGCCATTCCTCCAAAATCCAAATCGTATTTATTTATTCTATATTGGAAAGAACCCGATAAGTCAATTCTAGGAAGTTTATTTGTAAAAACATATTTTACAGCCTCCTCCATAGCTATTTTTTGCTCATTACTCTTCATAATATCCTTACTGTAAGACAATACTTTATCCTTGCAGGTTTGAAAATTGTACATCAAAGAATCACTTTGAGCTTGTGCAAAAATCTGTTGAGAGCTTACTGAGACAAAAGCAAACAACGCTACAAACTTTAATGTTAAAAATAATCTGTTCATAATATTAATTTTGTCTGTCTCCTCTAATTTTAAATAAAATACAATAAGTTACAGGTAATACAAAGATTGTTAAAATTGTTGCCATCAATAAACCACCCATAATAGTTGCAGCCATACCCGCAAACATAGCATCAAACAATAAAGGTAACATACCTAAAATCGTAGTACCTGAGGCCATAGTTACAGGGACAATTCTTGTTTTTGTAGCCTGAATCACAGCATCTAAAGGAGCCAAGCCATTTTCATCTTGCTCTATACCAATCTGATCAACCAATACAATAGCATTCTTAATATTCATACCAATTAGCCCCAATAGACCTAACATTGCAAAGAAATCTAATGACTTACCAAACAGTATCAAGCCCCAAACAACACCAATAAATATCAATGGCAACATAGCCATAATAACTAACGGACGTTTATAAGCAGTTGGGAATAACAGTAATAAAACAAAATATATAATCAAGAAAGTAAGAGGAATATTCTTAGCTAAAGCTTCATTTGATTTATTCTGTTGATCCTGATCACCTAAGAATTTAAGCTTATAACCTTGAGGCAATTTTATTTCACTTTGGATCTGAGAATAAACACTCTTAAATGCCGCAATAGCATTAACATCTCTTTTAGGCTCACATCTCATAAGCATCATTCTCTCTCTATTATATCTATTAATCACCCCATACTCATACACAGGAGTATAATTAGATGAAACCTGATCAACAGATACCTGCATCGATTTAGAGCTATAAATCGGTAAAGTTCTTATATCGCTGGTGCTTAAAGAATCTATACCCGAATCCTTCAATAAGATAGGCATGATCAAATCCCCCTCTCTGTATTCACCCATAGGGATACCGTTGGTAGCAGCCTTAATTGCATAAGCAAACTGCTGACGGGTGATTCCCAATCTTAAACCTTTTTCCTGAGAATATAACGGATTCATTACCGGTATTTTATTCCCCCAACCATTTCTTACATCCATAATCATATCATTTCTACTAGCAATCGCCATAGCTTGATTTGTAAGGTTTGTAAGGGTATCAATATTATTACCAATAAATCCTATCTCAATTTTAGCCTCCGGAACAGGAGATAACATGAATAAACTTGAACGAGTAATCACCTCAGGGTAATTATTCTTCATATATTGATAGAATTCCTCTTCCACAGGGGCACTCTCTTTTGAATCATGCACCTCAATCATCACATTTGCGTAATTAGGAAGTGGACCATAAGATGCACTTGCAAGATAATATCTTATTGGGGAGCTACCCATAGTAATTGTATAAGATTTTACCCTTTCATCTTTATTTAACCAATCCTCTATCTTATATACATTCTTCTCAACATCTCTGATTGAATATCCATCAGGGAATAATAAATCAGCTCTCATATAAGGCTTATCCATAGATGGGAAGAAACTTTGAGGCATAATACTCATTACCCAAAGAGAGAAGAACAAGAATACTACAACAGAAGTAAGAGTCACATATCTTTTCTTTATTAATGATGAAATTACTCTCTCAAATTTATGATATAATTTTGTATCATAAGGGTCTTTTACATCTGAACCAGCATTCTCTTTCAAAATAAAACTACCGAAGACCGGAGTTTGAGACAAGGCAAGTAGCCAACTCAATCCAAGAGAGATAGCTAATACAATAAATAAAGGTTTTACAATCTCTGCAACTGAAGCAGGAGCTAGGAACATAGGTAAGAACGAACATACGGCAATAAAAGTTGCTCCTAGCAATCCCCATTGCGGACCCGTTGCCCCTTTAATCAGAGCATCCCTTCTACTCATTCCTCTAAGTATACCAATCTGGGCATTATCCGTTACCACAATAGCATTATCCACAAGCATACCCATTGCAATAATAAATGCCGCTAGAGAGGTTCTATTAAGACCAACTCCCATAACAAGCATAATAAGTAATGTACCTCCCACAGAGAATAATAGCGAACTACCAATCAATACACCTGCACGGGAACCCATAACCAAGAAAATAACAGCAATCACAATAAAAAGTGATTCCATTAAATTAAGTATAAATCCATTATTAGCCTCTCTGGCAATTGTATTTTCCGGATAAATAGTCTCTACCTGCATTCCTATAGGGAGCTTACTTTCAAAATCGTTAAGAGCTGCTGCAACTAGATCTCCAACAGCAACAACGTCATCATTAGCTCCTGTGGCAACACCTATACCTACAGCAAATTTTCCATTTACTCTCATAAGGTTATTAGGTGGATCCATATATCCTGTCTCAACAGTTGCTATATCACCAATCCTCACCTCCATTCCTGTTTTGGATAAAATAATCTGATTCTTTATATCATCCAAACTTTTATAAGTTCCATCAACTCTTAATTTTACTTGATACTGTCCGGCATTTATTTCACCTGTATTTACAAGTAAATTTTGAGCTTGTAGAATCCCCATAATAGAATTAGGATCAAGCCCAAGATTAGCCATTGTTGGAACATCAAAGAATATGTTTACAACCTGTACTTGCTCTGCAAATAGCTGAACTTTCTGCACTCCCGGAATAGGGGTAAGCTCCGTTTTGATTTGTTGAGCTACATCCCTTAATTCACGGAATGTATATCCTTCATCCATCGTAAGAGCATAATAAATACCGTAAACATCCCCAAAATCGTCATTCACAATAATCTGCGAAGCTCCAGAAGGGAGTTGGGGCTGGATATTTAGAACTTTTCTTCTAAGCTCATCCCATTTTACAGGCATCCTGTCGGGGCTGATAGTGGGTAATAGTTCAATAGTTATTTTAGAAACACCAAATCTTGATTCAGATTCAATATTATCAACTTCACTCATCGATTGAATTTCTCTCTCAATCGGTTCGGTAATTAGTCTTTCAACTTCCTCTGGTGTTGCACCTGGATATTGAGTTATAAGAACGGCTGTTTTAATACTAAAAGGGGAGTCCTCTTTTTTGGGTAACTTAAAAAATGAAAGACAACCTCCTACAAGCATTATTAACAATATAAAGTAAATTACTTTTTTATTGTCAAGGGCATATTTAGGAATATTCATCTTATCTAGTCATTTAATAATGTTACTTCTTCTCCATCAATTACGCGGGTAGCTCCGGCAGAAACAACAAGTTCTCCCGGTTTTAGGCCATTTACTATAACTACCTTATCTTTATCAAAGATTTCACCGTACTGAACATCTCTTTTACTTACTTTTTTAGTTTGCTGATCATACACAAACACACAACCTTTATTATTCTCAGGATTGTTAATCAAAGAAGTAAAAGGAATAACAGTATAAGCTAAGAAATTATTATCTTGAATTACGATCTCTATAGAGCAAGAGAAACCAACGGCAACTCTATATTTACTTAAATTGAAATTAGGATCATCTATATATACGAAAATAGGAATACCAGATCCGTCAGGAGAAGCCTGTACATACTCTTTAATTTTGGCTTTAAATTTAGTCCCTTTATATGAATCAAACTCAACATACATCTGAGGATTATTCTGAATAAAAGCTAAAGCATTTTCAGGTAAAGTTGCTTGCATCTGCAATTTATTAGGATTTATCAAGCAAACTATCTTTTCTCCTTGCCTTACCTCTTGATAGTTCTCAGCAAATTTTTGTTGAATAAACCCATCAAATGGTGCTCTTAATGTAGTCTCCTCCAGCATCTGTTTAGAGTTTTCATAAGCAGCCTTAGCATTCTCAGTTGAAGCTACTGTGCTTTCATATTCTTGCTGAGAGATAGCTTGACGGCTCAAAAGTTTTTCAGCTCTTTCCAATTGGAGTTTAGCTGTAATAAAAGATGCTTTTTTAGCATCATAATCAAGCTGATAATTAAGGGGATCCATCTTTGCGATTATTTGCCCTTTTTTTACATTCTGCCCCTCATCTACAGATACAGCAATAAGAGGACCACTTGTTCTAAAAGCCAAGTTACTAAACTGATCGGGAGTCACAATCCCACTGAATGTGTTTGTTGCGAAACTAAATGAAGTCACCTGTGCAACTTTCACAGGACGGATGGCAGTTGTTTTTACCTCCGTTTGTTTACAAGAAAAGAACATACTTGCTAATAACAAAAGTATTATTCCGTTTTTCAGATTCATAGATTTTATTATTTATAAATTAATATCAAATTAAGGAAACTGTAAAAACTTGTTTAGTTTTCAAATTATTCAAAATATAGCCATCACAAATACTATGCCTATAT
>CAZYQA010000165.1:0-5620 GCA_964649555.1 uncultured Muribaculaceae bacterium | reverse complement strand
AATGTATTTTTAGATAGGAATGGGATTGCATTAGGAGATACCGGGCAAGATATTATAGCCTATGGAAATAAAATATATATTTCAATATATAATTCGGGAGTTATTTTTGTTACGGACTTAAAAGCAAAAAAAATAGGAGAAATTAAATTATCTGATTATAAAGCACCTCGTTATCTTACCTCTTATAAAGGTAAAGTGTACGCTTCTTATTATGATGGCGCTGTTGCTCAAATTGATACTGCAACTTTTGAAGCTAAAACTTTGAAAGTTGGTGCAAATCCTGAACAACTTAAAGCTGCAAATGGTAAACTATATGTTGCTAATTCTGGAGGAATGTCGTACCCTAATTATGGTAACACCGTATCTGTTATTGATCTTAATACTTTTACTGTTACTAAAGATATTACCGTAGGGCTAAACCCTTGTAATATACAGGTTGATAACGATCAAAATGTTTATCTTATTTCAATGGGAAATTATGAGACAGGTAAACCAAACTTTGTTGCTCCTTCATTCCAGGTTATTGATTCTAAGACTGACGCAGTTGAAGTAATAGATTTAAAATTCCAAGGAAAAGATATTTCTCCTGCAAATATGGTTTTTGGTACTGATAAACTTTATTTGATGGAGCTTGGATATGATGAAAATTGGAATGCAGAAGGATATTTTTATGTATTTAATACAAAGAATAAATCAATTGAGAAATCTTTCTTTACAGATGGTACGTTGTCTATTCCTAATTGCTATTCAATAAGTTTTAGTTCAAATTCATTATTTATCGGTTCGTCTGATTATACAAATAGTGGAGATATGTATGTGTATAGCAAAGAGGGTACTTTTGTTACAAAATTTACTACAGGATTGAATCCAATTGCTGTCACTCCTTTTGTAATTGCATGGAAATAATATGCTTAAAAGACTTTTTATAATTAATGTTGTGATGTTGATGCTCGTTTCTTGCTCGGGGAAACGGGCTTCAACTAATTTTGAGAGTTCGAGTGTTGAGTTAAAATATGCAAAAGGGCTAAAAATTGAAAAAGGGGAAGATTTTACTGTCGTTTCAATTGTAAACCCTTGGGATACTACTACAATTTTGCAAAAATATATCTTGGTAGATTCACTTACTGATAAGACATCTTTGCCTAAAGGGACAGTTGTGAATGTTCCAATAAAAAATGTTGCTATTTATACTTCTGTACATGTGTCTATTATCGAGATGCTTGGTAAAAGAGATGATATATCGGGTGTATGTGAGATACAGTATATTGATTCGGATACGATACAAGATAGGGTAGCAAGAGGTATTGTTGCTGATTTAGGGGATTCTTTTGCTCCTAATATTGAGAAAATAATTGATTCCGGAACAGAGATAGTGATCTCTTCTCCCTTTAAGGATATGGGTTACGCAGGGGTTGATAAATTGGGAATACCCATAATCGAATCTGCCGATTATATGGAAAACCATCCTCTGGGAAGAGCGGAATGGATTAAGTTTTATGGATTACTTACATGCAAGGAGGGTTTGGCTAATGAGATATTTGCAAGTACGGAACAGGAGTATTTGGGGCTGAAGGATTCTGTTCAAAAATATTTATCTGTGAATAATCTTAAAAAATCTACCCTTTTAGTGGAGAAAAATTATGGTGCTCATTGGTTTATTCCTCATGGAGAGAGTTGTATGGGAGTAATTTATAAAGATGCGGGTTGTGATTATATATTTGATTATTTAAAAGGTACTGGTAGTACCCCTTTTGCATTTGAAGAGGTGTTGGATAAGGCAATTCATGCTGATTATTGGCTTATAAAGTATAATTCGGTGGATGATATGACTTATACTTCTCTTAGAGAGAGTTTTCCACTATATGCCCAATTTGATGCCTTTAAAAATAAGTGTATATATGGGTGTAATACCGGAAAAAAGCCTTTTTATGAGGAGTCCCCAATGAATCCACAATATCTTCTCAAAGATATGATTTCGATTTTTTATCCTAATATCTTTCCCGATTATCAGCAAAGATATTTTGATCCTCTTAAAGATTAAATACCTATTTAAAGATTAAAATTCTGCTTTGCAAGTGTGCAAAGTGAAAATATATCGTTTAGTATAATCTGATTCCCCTTTGGATAGTTTACTTCTATTTCAGAGGGGGATTTGCATTTTATTGAGATGAGCTGTGAGTTTGGCTCTACCGGGGTAAATCCATTTCTGATAAGTGCATTTCCCACCCAGTATGATGTTTTGAATTCCCCTTCAATTCCTATCAGGTTATTCCCTTTTACCATATTCAGTTTACCGGTATTGTTGTCAAATTTTATACCCTCTTTTTCAAAGAATTCTCCCAGCTTATTATTTAGTATCAGGTCTTCTGGTGATCCGCAGCACATTGGATTTCCTCTTTTTTGGAGCCAAAGTGAATCTCCCATTTGGATAGCAAGCTCCAGATCGTGTGTTGATAGTAGGATGGATTTGTTTTGCGTTGTTGCAAGATTTCTCAGAAGTGACATAGTATCTATTCTGCTGGTAACATCAAGGAATGCCGTAGGCTCATCAAGTATGATTATTGGGCACTCTTGTGCAAGTGCTTTTGCTATCATCACCTTTTGTCTTTCTCCATCACTCAGTTCTGATATATAATTATCTTTTTTATGATCTATCCCTGCTGCTTTTAAGGAGTCTTCAATGATCTTATGATCGCTATCTTTTAATTGTCCGAAAAATCCTGTATAAGGGTGTCTTCCCAGCCCAACCAGATCATATACCGTTATTCCACCTGCGTTGGTTTTTTCTGTCAATACTACTCCTATATTGAGTGAGATCTCTCTTTGTGTGTATTTTTCTATGGGCTTTCCCATAAGATTTATGCTCCCCCCAAGTTTGGGTTGGAATCCGCATAATGTTCTTATAAGAGTGGACTTACCTGCTCCATTTAAGCCTAGCAAGCATGTGACTTCCCCAGGATATAATGAGAGTTCAAGAGCATCATGTACAACTTTATTCCTCTTTCCTTTCAGATGATATCCGATAGAGAGGTTTGTTGCACTTAATGATGGTACTCTTTTATCTGCTAAACTCATTTTATCTTTTAATTAAAATATTGAATATTTTTTCTGTTTACTATTACGTATATTATTACAGGTGCACCAACAATTGGTGTTACTGCGTTTAATGGGAGTACACCTCCGGGATATACCGATGTTGCCAAGCTACATAGTAATGCTACCACCGCCCCTGCAAGTAGTGTGACCGGGACTAAATCTTTATGATTAGATGTTCCTAATACTAATCGTGCTACGTGGGGTACTGCAAGCCCTATGAATGATATTGGCCCGCAAAATGCGGTTACAGATGCTGTTAGTATTCCTGTACTCAATAGTATAAGTATGCGCACTCTTTTTATCTTGATTCCCAAGTTTGCCGCATACATTTCTCCAAGCAGCAAGGCGTTGAGGGGTTTTATAAGCAAAAGTGCTATTATGATCCCGAATATTGTAAAACCTAAGAAGTATGGGAGCTTTTCCATGGAGATTCCTGAGAAGTTGCCCATTCCCCACATTACATAGTTGTGCACTTTATCCGCAGATGATTGGAAATTCAGAATCGAGATCATGGATGATACTAGGTATCCTACCATGATGCCAATGATTAGCAACATTACATTGCTTTTGACTCTGGCTGAGAACCATATTATGATTGCTAGTACGGCTCCCGCACCCATAAATGCCGCTATTATTATTGCGAAATAGCCTCCGAATGTTGCATGTGAGCCAAACCCCAATACTCCTCCGAAATATAGCATTACGATAGCTACTCCTAAATTGGCTCCGTCACTTATACCAAGTATTGAGGGGCCTGCAAGCGGATTCTTGAATAGAGTTTGCAGCATTAAACCACTTACTGCCAGTGCTGCTCCTGCAAATAGTGCTGTGATGGATTGGGGTATTCTGGAGTATAAAATTATCTGTATCCAAGAGGGTTTTATTTCATCTAAATCCCCTCCGAATAATATTGTAATAACCGATTTTAATGGGATATTTACTGCTCCCCATGCCAGGTTAAGGAAAAATAAAACAATCAGACTTATTGCAAGGATGCTATATGCACTCTTATATCTTTTTGTTGATGTTATATTTGTTCCTCTCATTGCTGTTTCTGCTTATAAGCTCTCCTAAGAATCCTGTTAAGAATAATTGAGTGCCGATTAATAGTGCTATTAATGCTATGTAAAATAATGGTTGCTCTGTAACAGGCCTGAATTTCAATCCGTGAGATTGGGAAATTACTTTTTCAATAATCAGCCATAGCGCAATTGCGAATCCTATAAAGAATGTTATCGATCCTATCAATCCGAAAAAGTGCATAGGTTTCTTTCCAAAAGCGGACAAAAACCATAAACTCATTAGATCTAAGTATCCATTTACAAATCTGTTTAGGCCGAATTTGCTTTTACCAAATTTTCTTACATGGTGAGTGACTGCTTTTTCCCCTATATTCCCATATCCGGCATTTTTTGCCAGGTAGGGGATGTATCTGTGCATTTCACCATATACCTCTATGTTTTTTACAACTTCATTTTTATATGCTTTTAGCCCGCAATTCATGTCATGTAACTTGATCCCGGTCACCTTTCGAGCTGTTGCATTGTAGATCTTAGATGGTATATTTTTAGCTATTTTGCTGTCCAATCTTTTTTTCTTCCATCCGCTCACAAGATCGTACCCATCATTTGTAACCATTGCATATAGGCTTGGTATCTCTTTTGGATCATCTTGCAAATCTGCATCCATTGTGATAACAACATCTCCCTGAGCCGCTTCAAAGCCAACAAACAACGCGGCTGATTTACCGTAATTTCTCCTGAAACTTATCCCTCTGATATTGGGATTCTCTTTTGCAAGAGTCTCTATCTCTCTCCATGAATTATCGGTACTGCCATCATTTACCATAATAATCTCATAAGTAAAGCTATTTTCAAGCATTACACTTCTTATTCCTTGTGTGAGTTCTCTTAATGATTCCTCTTCGTTATAAAGAGAGATTACTACAGATATATCCATTTGTTAAGAATTTTCTTGGTTTTCAGTTCTATTGTCTTCATGGCTCATTGCAAAAGGATCTGTCTTCTTTGTAACGCTTGCAATAATTGAAGATGCAATTACACCATATATTGTATAATAAATAAGTGACGCAAATAGTGTTATTTCAGGTAATCTAGGGAGTAATTTATCAAACATCGCTTCTTGCTCTTCATTAATATCTCCTTGCGCTCCCATTGCGGTTTGTACTTGCTCTATTACCATATCCATTTGCTCTGGAAATATAAAAGTCAAACTGAGAAATGAAAAGCATGCACATAAAACTGCTGAAAATGCACTTATAAGCACTCCGTAAGAGAAGCATTCACCGTATTTTATATAATTAAAAGGTTTCGCATACTCTTTTATAAAGTAATATAAAAGATAGTTTGTGGCAGCAAATTTGATTATCCATAGAATTACTGATACAAAGCCTTTAGGCTCTATTAGTGAGATAATTAATGAATATATAATAGTGACAGCACCTAAAAATAAACCGTTTAGTGCAGCGCTACTTAATTTGCTTTTTTGTTCCATAGGTTTGAAG
>CAZYQA010000164.1:0-5630 GCA_964649555.1 uncultured Muribaculaceae bacterium | reverse complement strand
AAGTTTAACTAAATCTGCAAGTGGCAATAATATGAATATTATTATTGACATTCCTGTCAAAAATAATGATTTTAATTGGGATGAATATACTATTCTAATTGATGGAGTTAATAGTGTTGAAAGTCTTGAAATTGACTTCTCTGATGATCTTATTGGTTTCTCTTATGGTATAAATGATAATAAGCTTATGATTAATGTTAACATGGATTATACATTATTAACAAGAGCAGAAAAATATACTGCTATTTATGAAGCCTCAAAGACTAAAGAGAATAAAGAGAATGCTTTATATTTTATAAACAGGCTTACAGAAAAAAGACAATCTCTCTTTTTACAAAGATTAAAATAAGAGAGATTATCTATATTCTGGGAATAACTTTATTTTAATACAGTTTCATAAGCAGCCATATCTAATAATCCGTGCCCTGAAAGATTGAATAAAATTACCTCTTCTTTTCCACTCTCTTTTGCTTTTAATGCTTCTCTTATAGCAAGAGCAATAGCGTGGCAAGATTCAGGTGCCGGAATTATACCCTCTGCTTGTGAGAATAAGATACCTGCATTTAATACCTCTTCCTGTGTAATAGGACAAGATTCTATTAGCCCATCTTGTTTTAGCTGGCTAACAATTTGTCCGCCGCCATGGTATCTAAGCCCTGCTGCATGAATTTGATCCGGTTGGAAATCATGCCCAAGTGTGTACATTGGAATAAGTGGCGTCATACCTGCAGTATCTCCAAAATCATACTCCATCTTACCTTTTGATAGTTTAGGGCAGGCAGCAGGCTCTGCAGCCATAAATACAGTATTTTTACTTCCATTAAGCTTGTGTCGTAAGAATGGGAATGTCATTCCTCCAAAGTTTGAGCCTCCTCCGAAGCATGCGATAACTTTATCAGGGTAATCACCTGTCATCTCCATTTGTTTCTCTGCCTCTAATCCTATGATTGTTTGATGTAGCAATACGTGGTTTAATACGCTTCCCAATGTGTATTTGCAATTAGGTGTTTTTACTGCCATCTCAACAGCCTCTGAAATAGCTATACCTAAACTACCTTGATTGTTCGGGTCTTTTGCAAGGATATCTTTTCCATATTCGGTTATAGCAGAGGGTGAGGCGTGTACTTGTGCGCCATAAGTTCCCATTACAATCTTGCGGTATGGTTTTGCATTATAGCTATTTTTTACCATAAACACATTCAGGTCTAATCCGAAGTGTTTACATGCTATACTCATTGCGGAACCCCATTGTCCTGCTCCTGTTTCTGTTGTAATATGCTGTATTCCTTGCATTTTATTATAATATGCTTGTGGAATTGCTGAGTTGAGTTTATGTGATCCCACTGGGCTTACACTCTCATTTTTAAAGTATATTTTTGCAGGAGTATCAAGAGCTTTCTCAAGCCCGCTAGCTCTTACAAGAGGGGTTGGTCTGTATATTTTTAATAGTGTTCTTACCTCTTCAGGTATATCAATGTATCTATCTTGTGAGAACTCTTGCTCAACCAATTCTTTAGCAAATAATCCTTCCATCTCCTCTTTTTTGAGAGGTTCTTTTGTTGCAGGGTTTAATAATGGTTTAGGCTGGTTTGGCATATCTGCCAAGATATTATACCATTGCTTAGGTATCTCACTTTCTTGTAGTGTAAACTTTTTAGTTGTTTTCATTTATTTATCTATTAATAATTTGCATAAAAAAAACCGATGCTCGTGAGCATCGGTCTATAGTATATTAAGTTATAAGTTGTAATCTCATTTAACTATTCTACATAACATGACAAAGCTCACAAGAAGTTCTTGTTTGCCACCACCAAAATAGAATATTTAAAATGAAATTGTGCATTCTTACTTATGTGTTACGCTGCAAATGTAATAATTATTTTTTTAATTTTCCAAATACAAATCTATCTTTTTCTCTAAAATCTTTTACAATTTTGCAATCGGTAAAGCCATTTTCTTTCATTAACTCAGCTATGTTTTTTCCATATTTTTCGTTTATCTCAAAATATAGTTTCCCATTATTTTTCAGGATAGATACAGAGAGCTGAATAATCCTCTTGTAGAATAGTAAGGGGTCTTCATCTTTTACAAAAAGAGCAATATGGGGCTCGTATGATAATACGTTATTTTGCATCTGACCTTTCTCTTTTTCGCAAACATAAGGGGGATTGCTTACAATTATATCATATTGCTCATTGCTGGCAATCTCTATGTTGTTTGTGAGGATATCGCATTTTATGAATTGAGGATAAATATCTTCCGGAATATTATTTAGATTCTGATTTTTTGCGATAATTAAGGCAGAATCCGATATTTCTAATCCTTTAATAATTGGATTGTTTGCGGATAGTAATGATGCCAGCGCATAGGATATTGCTCCGCTTCCACTGCATATATCAAGGATTCTAGGATTCTTAATATCTCTATTTTCTTTTGCAATAAGGTGTACTAGTTCTTCAGTTTCTGGCCTCGGTATCAATACATCTTCACTCACCTTTATCTTTAATCCTGCAAATTCTTCATAGCCCAATATGTATTGTATTGGGCGCTCCGATTCAAGCTCTTTTAGCGCATTTAGTATCTTTTCTAATTGCTCTCCCTCAATCTCTTTTTCCGGCTCAATCAGATGGGTGTATTGCTTGCACCCGGCATATTCCATAAGCAGTAATGGAATATATTTGGCTTGTGATGAATTAAGGAGTTCTTTTATTGTCATCAGTTGTATTTATGGGATAATGATTGATGAAAGATCGATGTTTCCAATACGTGCTTGTACTGGCATAAGGCTCATCTTTGTCATTCCCGGAACTGTATTTAATTCTAAGAAATAAAGATCATTCTCTTTTAGTATATAATCCATTCTTACCAGCCCTGTGCATCCAAGGTATTTATATATTCTTTCACTAAGCTGTTGTACTTTCTCTGTAAGTTCTGAGCTTAGTTCCGCAGGGCATACCTCTTTGCTCTCGCCCATGTATTTTGCTTGATAGTCAAAGAATTCTCGTGTGGTTATTATCTCTGTTACAGGGAAAGTTGTTGTTTTTCCATCTTTGATGTATATGCCGTTGGTAAGCTCTCTACCTTTTATATATTCCTCTATCAGAGCGGAATCATACTCTTTGAATACTATATCAAGTGCCGGTATAAGTTCTTCTGCTTTTTTTACTTTTGTTACCCCAAAACTACTCCCTCCATTTGTGGGTTTTACAAATAATGGCAATCCAATTTTGTTGATAATCTCTTCAGGGTTGTATTTTGCACCTTTGATTAGATAAATATCTTTTGCCATTTTTACTCCGGCATTATCCAAAAATCTTTTACATGAGTGTTTATCAAATGTTATTGCAGATACAAATGATGAGCAGGTGTTAAATGGAATATCTAACATTTCTAAGTAACCTTGCAGTAGCCCATTTTCTCCCGGAGTTCCGTGTATCATTATTACTGCTTCATCTAGTAGCACCTTTTCTCCGTTAAATGTAAAGGAGAAGTCTGTTTTATCTATTTCAGCTCCGATGGCTGTATTGATCTCATTATTTATAAAGTTTTTTAATAGGTCAAAAGGAATTGCCTCATTTATTTCTTCGCAATTAGGATTCAATACTCTCCAATTTCTTCCTCTTAACAGTACCTGATAGATATTATACTTGCTTTTATCTAGTTGTTGTAGTACGTTTAAGCCGCTTTTAATTGAAATTTCAGCTTCTTCGGAGTTGCCTCCATATATTAATGCTATATTCTTCATACGCTTAAAAAAGTTCATGTTTATTCATTTTAGAGTCCGTCAAAATAATTTTCATTGCCACTACTTTGATAAAGGTCTTCATCACTTCCTGTGCAATTCAAGTTTATGTTAAACCCTTGCGGAGCAATAAACTCATCATATTTTGTAACTCCAAGCGTGCCATCATCCAGTACTTTTTTCATAAATATGCCCCATATTGGGAGAGCCATATTTGATCCTCCACCTAATGCCAATCCCGCAAAGTGAACTTGCCTGTCTTCTGCTCCAACCCATACTCCGGTTGTCAATTTAGGTGTGTATCCGATAAACCATCCGTCAGATTGATCATTTGTAGTACCGGTTTTTCCGGCCACTTCACCTTCTCTTACATACTTACTCCTGATTCTTGCAGCTGTTCCCTCATTTACTACTCCTCTCATTAAGTTTACCATCAGATATGCTGTGTTTTCGCTTATAGCCTCTTGTCTTCTTGGGCTGAATGTGGATATTACGTTCCCCATTTTATCTTCTATTCTATATACGAATAATGGATCTGCATACACTCCTTGCCCTGGGTATGTATTGAATGCAGATACCATTTGATATACAGGTACATCAGCAGAGCCAACGCATAGAGAATAGACAGGATCAAGCCATGTTTTTACTCCCATTCTGTGCGCCATATCTACCAGAGCGTTTGGCCCGAATTGTTTCATCAGGTATGCTGATATATTATTACTACTTTTTGTCAATCCCCATTTCAATGTAACGGTTTTTCCAATCCATTCAGTTTTATCCGTACTTTTAGGTGTCCATATTGTATCTCCAACAACAAATGATTGAGGTACGTTTACCACTTTATCGCAAGGTGTGTATCCTCCTTGCATTGCAAGGGTATATAGGAATGGCTTGAATGTAGAGCCTACCTGCCTTTTGCCTTGCCTTACCTGATCATATTTGAAGTATCTGTAATTTCCGCTCCCTACATACGCTTTTACAAGCCCTGATCCCGGCTCCATAGCCATCATTCCCGCTCTTAAGAAAGATTTATAGTATCTGATAGAATCGTTAGGAGTCATTACCGTATCAATATATCCTTTTCCTTTCCAAGAGAATACTCTCATATTTGCAGGTGTGTTGAAGCTCTTCTCTATTTGTGCATCAGATTCTCCCGCTGCTTTTAATGCTCTATATCTATCACTCCATCTGCGTGATTGTTTCATAATTGAATTTATCAATTCTTTTGATGTTTCATTTGCAAACGGCTTGTTATTTTTCCATCTTAGTTCTCTGTCAAAGGCTGGTTGTAGATCCTTTCCAAGGTGCTCTGCAACTGCTTCTTCTGCATATTTTTGCATCTTGTAACTTATTGGAGTATAAATTCTTAAACCATCTTTGTCAAGATTATATTTTGTGCCGTCCGGTTTTAGATTCTTGTTTAGCCATCCGTATAGGCCATCTTCAGCCCAAAGGGTAGAATCGGCTCTAAAATCCTCTACATTATTGTATTCATTTCGCTTTGGCTCTTTTGCATTCATAATACGTTTTAGCATATCTCTGAAGTGGGGAGCTAATCCGCTATTATGGTCTTGCTGATTAAATGATAATGTAATAGGCAGTTTTACTATAGAATCATATTGTGTATCTGTTATATAGCCATATTTATTCATTTGACTTAAAACATGATTTCTGCGTACAAGTGATTTCTCGGGGTTTCTTACAGGATTATACCTTGTTGGCATATTTACCATACCTACCAGTAATGCGCTCTCTTCAATATTTAAGTCTTTAGGCTCTTTTCCAAAGAATGTAGCAGCAGCAGCCTTAATTCCGTATGCATTGCTTCCAAAGAATACGGCATTCATGTACATGCTTAATATCTCTTCTTTTGTGTAATTTCTCTCTA
>CAZYQA010000163.1:0-5643 GCA_964649555.1 uncultured Muribaculaceae bacterium | reverse complement strand
TTTATATCTAGTATTTATAGACTATTTATATTCATCCCAGCTCTTAATCTGTATTTTATCCATAGGAATAGTACAGAAAGCATTGATAAATGCACTTGCAAGTCTTGCATTAGTGATAATCGGAATATTAAAGTCTACTGATGCTCTTCTCACTTTATATCCATTCTCCAACTCTTCTTGAGTTAAGTTTTTAGGGATATTGATAACCATATCTATCTTTTTATTAGAAATCATATCCATTGCCTGAGGCTCCATAGAGGCTTCACTTGGCCAATAAACTCTGGTTGCAGGGATATTGTTTTCTACTAAATATTTATGTGATCCACCTGTTGCATAAAGGTTATACCCTTTCGATGCTAAAAGTTTTGCAGCTTGTAATAGCTCTGCTTTTTGTTTTGCATCTCCTGTTGAAAGAAGAATATTCTTTTCAGGGATTCTATAACCTACAGAAAGCATTGATTTTAATACAGCCTCATTGCTATCATCTCCGATACATCCAACCTCACCTGTAGATGCCATATCTACTCCAAGTACTGGGTCAGCTTTTTGTAAACGTGAGAATGAGAATTGAGATGCTTTAATACCTACGTAATCTAAATCGAAAGCACTCTTATTAGGAGCTTCAACAGGCTCTCCAATCATAGCTTTTGTAGCCAATTCAATAAAGTTTATTTTAAGAACTTTAGAAACGAATGGGAAACTTCTTGATGCTCTTAAGTTACACTCAATTACTTTTATATCATTCTCTTTTGCAAGGAATTGGATATTGAAAGGGCCTGTAATCTGTAATGCCTGAGCAATTTTGCGTGCTATCTTTTTAATTCTTCTAGCAGTCTCTACATATAGTTTTTGAGGAGGGAACTGTATAGTTGCATCACCTGAGTGTACTCCGGCAAACTCAATATGTTCAGAAATTGCATAAGCTATCACCTCTCCATTATTTGCAACTGCATCCAATTCAATCTCTTTTGCATTTTGGATGAATTCACTTACTACTACAGGGTGCTTTTTAGATACGTTTGCAGCTAATTTTAAGAATTGCTCCAATTCAACTTTATTTGAGCAAACATTCATAGCAGCACCTGATAATACATAAGAAGGACGAACAAGAACAGGGAATCCTACTTGATCAACAAAATCATATACATCTGATAGTGTTGAGAGCTCTTTCCAACGTGGTTGGTCGATCTCCAACTCATCTAGCATAGATGAGAATTTGTGTCTATCTTCTGCATTATCAATATATTTTGCTTGTGTTCCAAGGATACTAACACCCATTCCATCTAATCTCATTGCAAGGTTATTAGGAATTTGTCCACCCATAGATACAACCATACCATGTGGGTTTTCAAGCTCATAAATATCCATTACACGCTCAAATGTCAATTCATCAAAATATAATCTGTCGCACATATCATAATCAGTAGATACTGTTTCAGGGTTGTAATTTATCATTACACCTCTCCAGCCACATTTTCTGATTGTAGATAATGCATTTACACTACACCAGTCAAACTCTACCGAGCTACCAATTCTATATGCTCCTGAGCCTAATACGATAATTGATTTATGGTCACCTAAGTATTGAACATCGTTATGTGTGCCGTTGTATGTCAAATATAGATAGTTAGTTTGAGCAGGGAACTCTGCTGCAAGTGTATCGATTTGTTTTACAACAGGAACTATTCCTAAAGATTTTCTATGTTTACGCACGTTTAATAGTGCTTCGTCCATATCCATTCCTTCTTTGAAAATAAGTCTTCCGATTTGGAAATCTGAGAAACCTTGACGTTTAGCTAGTTTTAGTAAGTCTGTATCTAAGCTCTCTAAATCTTTATACTCTTGTAGATCTTTTCCAGTTCTTACAATATTATACAGTTTGTCAAGGAACCATTTGTCTATTTTTGTTAAATCATGGATTTGATCAACTGTATAGCCTGCGTTGAATGCTTTTGATATTACAAAGATTCTATTATCGGTAGGTTCTTGGAGCGATTTTTCAATATTCTCCACTTTTATCTCTTTATTGGCAATGAACCCGTGGGCACCTTGACCAATCATTCTTAAACCTTTCTGGATAGCCTCTTCAAATGTTCTACCAATTGCCATCACCTCTCCAACACTCTTCATGCTACTTCCAATCTCGCGGCTTACACCTTGGAATTTTGACAAATCCCATCTAGGAATTTTACATACTATATAATCGAGTGCTGGCTCAAAGAATGCAGGGGTAGTTTTGGTTACAGAGTTTGAAATATCAAATAATCCATATCCTAATCCCAATTTAGCTGCAACAAATGCTAAAGGATACCCAGTAGCTTTTGATGCTAAAGCAGATGAACGGCTTAAACGAGCGTTTACCTCGATAACTCTATAATCTTCGCTTTCAGGATCGAATGCATATTGTACGTTACACTCACCCACGATTCCGATATGTCTTACAATTCTAATTGCAATCTCTCTTAATAAGTGGTATTCGCTGTTTGTAAGAGTTTGTGATGGAGCAACTACGATACTTTCACCTGTATGTATTCCAAGAGGATCGAAATTCTCCATGTTACATACTGTGATGCAGTTGTCGAATTTATCTCTTACTACTTCATATTCTACCTCTTTCCATCCTTTAAGAGATTTTTCAACAAGCACTTGAGGCGAGAAAGTGAAAGCTTTTTCAGCTAATACTTTTAATTCCTCTTCATTGTTACAAAATCCTGAACCTAATCCACCAAGAGCGTAAGCAGCACGGATAATAATTGGATAACCCAATTCTTCGGCAGCTTTGATTGCATCCGGGAGATTCTCTACAGCGTGAGATTTTATTGTTTTTACATTTATTTCATCTAATTTATTTACAAACAATTCACGGTCTTCTGTATCCATGATTGCTTGTACCGGAGTACCTAATACTTTTAAGTTATACTTTTCTAATACACCACTTCTGTATAACTCTACTCCGCAGTTAAGAGCTGTTTGCCCTCCAAAGGCAAGTAAAATACCTTCTGGTTTCTCTTTTTTAATTACTTGCTCTACAAAATATGGGGTAACAGGTAAATAATATATCTTGTCTGCAACACCCTCAGATGTTTGTACTGTTGCAATATTTGGATTTATCAATACTGTTTCGATACCCTCTTCTTTCATTGCTTTTAGAGCCTGAGATCCTGAGTAATCAAACTCACCTGCTTCACCAATCTTTAATGCGCCTGAACCAAGCAATAATACTTTTTTTACTTTCTCCATTTTATATTACAACTTATTTATAAATTCATCAAATAGAAACTCTGTATCTGTAGGGCCACTGGATGCCTCAGGGTGGAATTGTGCAGAGAAGAACGGTTTGCTCTTATGCTTGATTCCCTCATTAGTGCCATCATTCATATTAATAAATAGCGGCTCCCAATCTTTGCCTATAGTATTATTATCTACTGCAAAACCGTGGTTTTGTGAAGTAATGAAACATCTCTCTGTTCCAGCCATTCTTACTGGTTGGTTATGGCTTCTATGTCCGTATTTTAGTTTGAAAGTTTTCGCTCCCCCTGCTTTTGATAATAATTGGTTACCCATACAGATACCAAAGATAGGTTTGCTTCCCTCCATAGCTTTCTTTATATTATCTACAGCTTCTGTGCATAAATCGGGATTTCCTGGGCCATTAGAGATAAATAACCCATCATAATCTAGAGTATTGAAATCATAGTTCCAAGGAACTCTTATTACCTCAATGTCTCTATCTATTAAGCATCTTAGGATATTATTTTTAACGCCACAATCTACTAAGACTACTTTCTTTTTATTTTTTCCCTCTTCTTTGCCATAGGTAATAACCTCTTTACAGCTCACAATATCTACCTGATTATCCAAATTCGGATCCGGAATTTCAAAGTTTGAATCAAACCCTTCTGGTACAATTTTACCAAGCATAGATCCTTTCTTTCTAAGAACTTTTGTAAGCTCTCTGGTGTCTATTCCATAAATTCCAGGAACTTTCTCATCTTTTAACCATTGGTCTAGGCTTTTTACCGCATTCCAGTGGCTATAATTAAAAGAATAGTCAGATATTACAAGTGCTCTTACATGTATTTTATCTGACTCATAGAATTTAGAAACGCCATTTTCTTTCTCATCTGTTGGGACTCCGTAATTACCTATTAAAGGGTATGTTACACATAGAATCTGCCCGGAATAAGATGGATCTGTTAAACTTTCGGGGTATCCAACCATTGCAGTATTAAATACTACTTCCCCATGTGCAGGATGGATATATCCAAACGAAAAGCCCTGAAACTCAAGGCCGTTTTCCAAAATTAATTTAGCTTTTATTTTCTGTTGCATTTATATAAGTGGTGTTAACAAAATTGGACAAAATTACTCATAATAATTATAAGTTGCAATATCTAAAATGGCTCATTAATCTAAATATTTGGTATACTGATAAATAATTTTTATCTATTTTAAGTGTTTTTTTCTGTTTCTTTTGGTGTTATCTGATTATGAATGGTTTAAACTTTTATCAGAGTAATTTATATGTTTTCCATTATATTATATTGATTAAGATTACTTTATTACTTCACCTTTTTCATTTAATTCAAAATATATATTATTAATTTGTATCATGTAGTAGGTTTTCTTTGCATCTTTTACGCGTTCTATTTCTGTATTCTCATTGTTTGCGCCAGATTCAAATTTGTTGATTGCATCTTTAATGATTTGAGGAACTTCATTAAGTTGCCAAAATGAGTGTTCTCTGTAAAACTCTTTCTTTGAATCATTGAATATAATATAGTATGCTTTGTTGTTAGAGAAAACATCTATGTCACAAGTTTTGCCTAAAACGCTATCTTCATCATAATAAACAGATAAAACAATGTTACTTGGGTAGTTATCTGATAGGAATAGTTTGTAACTTTCCGGAGTGGGTAGATTATTAAATTTTGTATTATTAGGAGTATTTGTATCCGGAAGATATGATATTAGTTCTGCCTTTGTATTGTAATATAGGTCAAAACCTTCATTCTCTGCTGTAATATCTGCAATTTCTAATTTGTAAATATGATTGCTGTGATCTCTTGTTACCAGCTCTGCATTAATAAGTTTGTTATATCCATTTTTGTAAAAATCAGAGTTTTTCCATGCGTTATCTATATTTGTAGGAAGCCCTTGTGTGTAATCTGCTGCAATCATCTCGCATGATCCGGATAAAAGATACCAAGCTTCAACTTCTCTATCTTGCGTGGCTGATGTTTTTGTATAGTTGGTTTTGAATTTGGCAACATTGTAATTGTCGTGGATAGACCATGCAATTTCTGATATTCCGGGAAAACGTGTAAAGAAATCTTTTGCTATCTCCTCATTAGGAGCATTTATTACGGTTGATAATTCAGTTTCTTTATCTTTGCTGCATGAGCTAATTATTAAAGTGATAATTAAGCAAAATAGAATAGAATATTTTTTCATATTAGATGTGTTTAAATTATTATTATAGTGCAAATATAATAACAATTGATTCTTGATATTTAATTACTCATCTGTTTTCTTGAATTAAAACATTATAAACCATTATACGATTGATGTTGCTCAAATATAAAATGAATAGTGGATGGGATATATTTAAAAAATTCACGAGACCGTACCCATCTCGGGCTG
>CAZYQA010000162.1:0-5682 GCA_964649555.1 uncultured Muribaculaceae bacterium | reverse complement strand
ATCTCATTTATTTCCAATAACCCCTCATAAGGAGTATGAATAATATTTTCTATGTTTCTTAGCCCCTGAGCAAGATTCTTTGCACTATTTTCACCAATAAATCTGATACCTAGTGCGAATAGTACCTTATGAAACGGTACCTTCTTACTCTCCTCTAATGAAGCATAAAAATTCTTAACAGATTTCTCTTTCCATTTATCTAAAGAGAATAATTGCTCAGGCGTAAGTTCATATAAATCTGAAAGCTCTTTTATGTATCCTTTATTGTATAATTGCTCAATGGTTGCTTCACCAATATTTATAGCCATAGCTTTTCTCCCTACAAAGTGGATAAATCTCCCTTTTATCTGCATAGGGCATCCATCTTGATTTGGGCAAAAGAATTTAGCTTCATCAGGGTCTTTTACTAAAGGTGTTCCACAATCTGGGCAATTTTCAGGAAAATTTATTCTTTCAATGTTTTCCCCTCTTTTAGTATAATCAACCCTAGTGATTTTTGGTATGATTTCACCCCCTTTCTCTACATAAACATAATCTTTGATATGTATATCTAGTAATTTGATCTGATCATCGTTATGCAAAGATGCTCTTTTAACTATGGTGCCCGATAGATGTACCGGAGTTAAGTTTGCCACAGGGGTGATTGCACCGGTTCTGCCAACCTGAAAATCGACAGATAATAATTCGGTTGATGCTTCCTCAGGTTTAAACTTATATGCGGTGGCCCATCTGGGAGATTTAGAGGTGAACCCCAGTTGTTGCTGTACTGCCAGCTGATTTACCTTTATTACAATGCCATCTGTAGCGTAGGGGAGATCCTTCCTCTTCTCATCCCAAATCTTAATAAACTCAATCACCTGATCTATATCATTGCATATAGCTGTGTGTTCAGAAACAGGTAATCCCCAATTCTTAGCAAGATCTAAAGATTTCTGTTGTGATTCGATATTTAAATTTGGAGCAATTAACTGATATAGCGTACACTCCAATCCTCTTTGTTTTACAACTTTTGAGTCCAAAAGCTTTAATGATCCTGCTGCCGCATTCCTTGGATTTGCAAAAGGCTGGTCTTCATCAAGCTCTCTTTGATAGTTTAGCTTATCAAATGCTTTGTGCGGCATATATATTTCGCCCCTTATCTCAAAATCTTCAGGGTAATTTTGCCCATTATTTAATTGATGAGGGATATTTTTTATTTGAAATACATTTAGTGTTACATCATCACCAACGGCTCCATCTCCTCTTGTAAGAGCTTGCGTCAATTTTCCATTATTATATGTAAGACATATAGCTGTACCATCAAATTTTAGCTCACAACAATAATTGAATTCACCTGAACTGTTTTTTCTTACTCTCTCATCAAACTGCCTAAGCTCTTGGTAATCGTAAGTGTTACTCAATGAAAGCATGGGATATTTATGGGGAACCTGTACAAAATGTGACTGAACACCATCCTCTTTTAGGGTAGAAATATCGCTACCTACTTTTTGAGTAGGGGAGTCTGCAGAGAAGAATTGTGGATTTCTTTTCTCTAGTTCTGCAAGTTCTTGCAATAGAATATCATACTCAAAATCTGTAATTACCGGATTATTTAAAACATAATAATTACGATTATGGGTAAGAAGCTCCTCTCTTAATTGCTCTATTCGCTGTTTTATATCTAATTTTTTCACTTTTATCAAAAAATAACTAACAAAAATAAGCATATTTTTAATATTTATCATAAATTTGCGGCTCGAAATAATATTAGATCTATAGTTATATGGAAAAATCAATTGTTATACTTACAGGCGGTGGTCCGGCACCGGGAATGAATACTGTTGTAGGCAGTATCGCTAAAACATTCATTAAAAACGGATTTAGAGTTTTAGGTTTACATGGTGGATACAAAGGTATCTTTTCTGCAAAGCCTAATTTCTGCGAGTTGGATTTTATTACAGCAGACTCAATTTTTAATAGAGGTGGTTCTTATCTTATGATGAGCCGTTACAAACCAACTGAGCAAGATTTTACAGATAACTTCAACTTAGACTTCTTCAAAGATAATAATATCCAGTTATTAGTTACTGTTGGTGGAGATGATACTGCTTCTACTGCAAATCGAATTGCAAAATTCTTAGAGGCTAAAAATTATCCTATCTCTAACATTCACGTACCTAAAACAATTGATAACGATTTACCGTTACCTCAAAATATCCCAACTTTCGGATACAATTCAGCTTTAGGAGAGGGTACTAAAATCGCTACTACTATCTATGAAGATGCAAGAACAAGTGGAAACTGGTTTGTAGTTTCTGCAATGGGTCGTTCGGCTGGTCACCTTGCTTTAGGTATAGCTTCTACATGTCATTATCCAATGATTGTTATCCCTGAGATGTTCAACAGAACAACTATCACTGCAGAGAAAATTATGAACCTTGCTATCTCTTCAATTATTAAGAGAAAGATCATGGGGCTTTCTTACGGTTGTATCATGATTTCAGAAGGTGTATTCCATGAATTGAGCCATGAGGAAATTGAACAGTGCGGTGTTAAATTTACTTATGATGATCATGGTCACCCTGAATTAGGTAAAATATCTAAAGCTCAGATGTTTAATGAGATGATAGATGTTAAGTTAGCTAAATTAAATATCCCGGTTAAATCTCGTCCGGTTGAGATTGGATATGAGGTAAGATGTGTTACTCCTTTTGCTTACGATCTAGAGTATTGCTCTGAACTAGGTATGGGTGTTTACAAATTATTCTCTGAGGGTGTTACTGGATGTATGGTTTATTTAGATTTAAATGGCAACATTAAGTCTTTATATCTAAAAGATATGCAAGATCCTATCACTGGTAAAATTCCACCTAGAGGTGTTAATATCCACACTGATAAAGTTCAACAAATCTTTGATTACTTAATGCACTATATAACTCCTGAAGATTACGAAGCTGCTAAAGAGTATGTTTCTAACCCTGAGGAGTACGACTTTAAGAAAATCTTAAACTGGTAAGCCTATATGGCAACTGATAAGTTTATAATTTATCAACTTTTATTAAGAGTCTTTGGGAACAAGAATGAAAATTGTGTTCCCAACGGCTCTTTTTCTTTTAACGGATCGGGAAAATTCTCATCTATTACGTACGATGTATTAGAGAGAATTAAACAGCTATCCGTATCTTATATTTGGTACACAGGTGTAATAGAGCATGCTACCAAATCTGATTTTTCATCTTTTGATATTCAACCGGATAATAAAATTTTTATAAAAGGGGAGGCCGGCTCACCTTATGCTATCAAGGATTACTATGATGTGAATCCATATTTAGCAGATAATATAAATGACCGGATGTCTGAATTTGAAAGTATGGTTGATAGAACCCATGATTCGGGATTAAAAGTAATTATCGATTTTGTACCTAACCACGTTTCCCGTGATTATTATTCAGATTCAGCACCTTTGGGAATACCCCAGTTTGGAGAGAATGATGATGTAAGTACACCATTTAGTGCTAATAATAATTTTTACTATTTGCCTAATCAAAAATTAGATCTTTCATTAATTGAGCCGAATGGGTTAGACAACTTTATTGAAGAGCCTTGCAAAGTGACTGGCAATGATTGTTTTTCGAATCGCCCCTCAATAAATGATTGGTATGAGACGGTAAAGCTCAATTATGGAGTTGATTATTTAAATTCCGGTGCAACCCATTTTAATCCTATACCTAATACGTGGAATATGATGTTTGATATTCTTAAATTTTGGTGTGCAAAAGGGGTTGACGGATTCAGGTGTGATATGGCCGAAATGGTACCTGTTGAGTTTTGGGAATGGTGTATAAAAGAGATAAAGAAAATTTATCCGGATATTATATTTATAGCTGAGGTTTATAACCCTTCATTATATGATAAATATATCAATATAGGGGGATTCGATTATTTGTATGATAAAGTGGGGATGTATGATAAATTAAAATTTATATCACAAGGAAATGAATCTGCTTCTGATATAACTAATGTTTGGCAATCGCTTGGATCTCTCCAAGATAAGATGCTGAATTTTTTGGAGAACCATGATGAACAACGTATTGCATCTGATTTTAATTTAAAGGATCCCTTTTTAGCTATTCCTGAATTAACTGTATCTCTGCTTTTTAATAAGGCTCCGTTTATGCTCTATTTTGGGCAGGAGGTAGGAGAGAGGGGGATGGAAAGCGAAGGATTCAGCGGTATAGATGGAAGAACTTCTATTTTTGATTATTGCACTTTAAGCTCAGTTGTAAGGATGCTAGATGATTCATTATACCCCTCTGAGATTGAGTTATTTTCTGTTTATAAAAATCTACTCTCTCTTGCAATAGATAATTTAGCATTTAAGAGTGGCTTAACTTACGATCTGCAATATGCTAATCTGAATAATGAATTTTATAATTCATATTCAAGTTTTGTTTTTGCTCGCAAGTTTAATAAGCAAGTATATATAGTAACTGTTGATTTTTCATTAAAATCTGATACTAGCAAGATATTTTTGCCTAAACACTTTTTTGATTTTTGGAATATTTTGGAGAGAGAATATGATATTGAGGATATCACAAGTGATAAAAAATACCGCACTTATATCTCTGCTAATACCCCTTTCAGTATCTGCTTTAATAAATACGGTATTTCTATATTAAGAATCTGTTTCTAGATTTAGGACTCCTTAACAGTTGCCCATTAGAGCTGCTATTCCTGCGAACCCTACACATCCTATTATTAAGAAAACAAAAATAAATCCGATGAGCATCCATATAAGCGATGCTTTTGCGAAGTTTTCTCTTTGATCTTTATGCCCTCCAAATGCCCATACAAATAGCATTATGATATTTACAAGAGGGATTGATAATAAAAATAAAGTAAGAATCCATTGCCCAACCGTAAGCTGTTGTGGCGTTTTTTGATAATCATCGTAAACTTCCATAGTTTTAGTTTTTAATAATTTATGTAAATTTATCAAAAAAAAATACTATGAAACAAATATTTCTGTTTTTTATTCTTATTTCTACATTTATAATCAGGCTAGAAGCATCCGATACCTTGCGCCCACAAACGCCAACTCCACCTTTTCCTTATATTTCTGAAAATGTATTTTTTAATAATATTTCTGATTCTGTTTCTCTTGCTGGAACAATTACATATCCAAGCGGCAAAGGGAAGTTTCCTGCTGTGATTCTTATTTCGGGTAGTGGGCTACAAAATAGGGATGAGGAGATATTTGATCATAAACCTTTTATGGTACTTGCAGACCATCTAACAAAAAACGGCATAGTGGTTCTGCGATATGATGATAGAGGGTTTGGGGAATCTAGTAAAGGGAAAGGTGATTTTACCACTTTTTCCAATAAAAGAGATGCTGCATATGCAATAGATTTTCTCAAATCAAATAAGTATGTAGATAAAAAAAGAATAGGGGTTATAGGGCACAGTGAAGGGGGAACAATTTCATATATGCTAGGAGCTGAGAGAAAAGATATCAAGTTTATAGTTTCATTGGCCGGATCCTCTGTAAGAGGTGATACTTTGCTCCTTTCTCAAACAAGAGCATTATCAAAAGCTATGGGGAATTCAGATCAAATGATTGAATTTGCCTCATTGGGGAATAGAAATTTATATTCAATAATCACACAATCTGATTCAAATGACTCTGTTTTTAGGGACACG
>CAZYQA010000161.1:0-5801 GCA_964649555.1 uncultured Muribaculaceae bacterium | reverse complement strand
GTTTTAAGAAAATGAGAAAACAGAAGCCTAAAAAGAGGATTCTACTTCCTGATCCAAAATTTAACGACGTTCAAGTTACACGTTTCGTTAACAATTTAATGTTGCAGGGGAAGAAGAGTATCGCTTATGCTATTTTTTATGATTCAATCGATATGATTGGCGAGAAGATGAAAGATTCTGACAAGGCTCCTCTAGAAATTTGGAAAAAAGCTTTAGAAAACATTACTCCACAAGTTGAGGTGAAAAGCCGCAGAGTGGGTGGTGCAAACTTCCAAGTTCCTACAGAGGTGCGTCCAGAAAGAAAAGTTTCTATCAGTATGAAGAACATGGTTCTTTACGCTCGCAAGAGATCTGGCCGCTCAATGGCTGAAAAATTAGCTGCAGAGATACTAGCTGCATACAATAACGAGGGCGCTGCCTTCAAAAGAAAAGAAGATATGCATAAAATGGCCGAGGCTAACAAGGCATTTGCGCATTTCCGTTTTTAGTACCTAAGGAGATTCAATGGCAAGAGATTTAAAATTCACTAGAAATATCGGTATCATGGCGCACATCGATGCCGGTAAAACAACAACTTCCGAGAGGATTTTGTTTTACACTGGTAAGACTCACAAGATTGGTGAGGTTCACGAGGGTGGAGCTACTATGGACTGGATGGTTCAAGAGCAAGAGAGAGGTATTACCATTACATCTGCTGCTACAACTGCGTTTTGGAACTATAATGGTAACGAATACCAAATCAACCTTATAGATACTCCAGGCCACGTTGACTTTACAGTAGAGGTAGAGAGATCTTTGCGTGTTCTTGATGGTACTGTTGCTACTTTCTGTGCTGTAGGACGTGTTCAACCACAGTCTGAGACAGTATGGAGACAAGCTGACAAATACAGAGTTCCTAAGATTGCTTACGTTAACAAAATGGACCGTGTAGGTGCTGACTTCTTAGCAGTAGTTGCTGAGATGAAAGAGAAGTTAGGTGCTAATGCAGTTCCAATTTGTATTCCTATCGGTGCTGAGGATAAATTCCAAGGTATCGTAGATCTTATCTCTATGAAAGGTCTTTTCTATGACCAAGAGAGTAAAGAACTTGTTAACTACGAGGAGAGAGCTATTCCTGAAAATTTAGTTGCTGAATGTGAGGAGTGGAGAGGAAAACTTATTGAGGCTATCGCTGAATATGACGATGCTTTAATGGAGAAATTCTTTGACGATCCAGCTACTATTTCTGAGGAAGAGATTATTTCTGCTCTTAGAAAAGCTACAATTGATATGGCTGTAGTTCCAATTTGCTGCGGTTCATCATTCAAAAATAAAGGTGTTCAATTCTTACTTGACGCTGTAATGAGATATTTACCTTCTCCTCTTGATAAAGGAAATGTAGAGGGTACTAATCCAGATACAGACGCAGTAGAAGTTAGAAAACCAGAAGTTAAAGAACCATTCTGTGGATTAGTTTTCAAAATTGCTACTGACCCATTCGTAGGTAGATTAGCATTTATGAGAGCTTATTCAGGTAAATTAGAAGCAGGTTCTTATGTGTACAATACTCGTTCTGGTAAAAAAGAGCGTGTATCAAGATTATTCCAAATGCACTCAAACAAACAAAATTCTATTGATTTTGTAGAGGCTGGTGATATCTGTGCAGCAGTTGGTTTCAAAGAGTTACGTACAGGTGATACTGTTTGTATCGATACTCATCCAATTGTTCTTGAGTCTATGACTTTCCCTGATCCAGTTATCGGTTTAGCGGTTGAGCCTAAAACTCAAAAAGATCTTGATAAATTAGGTATTGCATTAGGTAAATTAGCTGAGGAGGATCCAACGTTTACAGTTAGAACTGACCATGAAACTGGCCAAACTGTAATCAGCGGTATGGGTGAGCTTCACTTAGATATTATCGTTGACCGTTTAAGAAGAGAGTTTGGTGTAGAAATTAACCAAGGTGCTCCACAGGTTAACTATAAAGAGGCTATCCGTTCAACTGTTCAACATCGTGAGGTATTCAAGAAACAATCAGGTGGTAAAGGTAAATTCGCTGATATCATCGTTGAGATTGGGCCTGCAGATGAGGGAGTTTTAGGTCTTCAATTCGTTGACGAGGTAAAAGGTGGTAACGTTCCTAAAGAGTTTATCCCTGCAGTAGAGAAAGGATTCAAGTCAGCAATGGCTAATGGTGTTCTTGCAGGATACGAGGTTCCATCTTTGAAAGTTAAATTGAAAGACGGATCATTCCACGCAGTTGACTCTGATGCACTTTCATTTGAGATTTGTGCTAGACAAGCGTTCCGTAAAGCTTTACCAAAAGCTACTCCAGTGATTATGGAGCCTATTATGTCTTTAGAGGTTGTTACTCCTGAGGATTATATGGGTGATGTTATTGGTGACTTAAACAAACGTAGAGGTCAAATCACTAGCATGGATTCAAAATCAAATGCAAGAATCGTACACGCAAAAGTTCCATTGGCTGAGCAATTCGGTTATGTTACTATCTTAAGAACAATTTCGTCTGGTAGAGCAACCAGCACAATGACATTCTCTCATTATGCTGAACTTCCTGCGAGCTTAGCTAAAGAGGTAATCGAGAAGTCAGGCAATAAGAAAATTGGCGACGACGAGGAATAATAATGAATTATAAATTGGTTAACAAAATACATAATGAGCCAAAAAATAAGAATTAAATTAAAATCTTTCGATCATGCATTAGTAGATAAATCTGCTGACAAGATCGTTAAAACAGTAAAAGCTACAGGTGCTGTTGTAAGTGGTCCTATTCCTCTTCCTACAGATAAATCTATCTTTACTGTAAACCGCTCAACTTTCGTAAACAAAAAGTCTCGTGAGCAGTTTGAATTGAATTCTTTCCGCCGTCTATTAGACATTTATAGCTCAACTCCTAAAACAGTTGATGCTTTAATGAAATTAGAGTTACCTAGTGGTGTGGAAGTAGAGATCAAAGTTTGATAATATTTCAATATTTATATAAAAGAGCATTCCTAAAGGGGTGCTCTTTTTTTGTTAGAATTAATCAATATATACAATTGTGTGTTTATAGTATTATAAAATTTATTAATATGAAGTCAATCATTATGAAAAGCTTTTTTTTAGCTTTATTATTTACATTATGTGTAAATATTTCGTTTGCACAAGTTGGGCCTGTAGTAAGCGTGTCTGAAATGCAAAGCAATTTGCCTGAGCAGATTAATAGTTTTCTTAATAAGTTCTTTCCTAAAGAGCAGCTAAAGTCTATTGAACTCAAAACTATGGAAAAAATTTATGAGATTGATCTTATTAATGGTTATGATCTTAAATTTAGAGAAAATGGCGATTTAATGGAGATAGATGCTCCTAAAGATTCATTTATAGGTCTGCCTATTTTGAATCAAATTTTGCCAGCTAAAACGTACGAATTCTTAGTAGTTAAAAAGATTGAGAATAATGTAAAAGAATTTAGCTTCGATCCGATAAAAGGATACAAAATTGAGGTGGGCGAAAAAGATTATTATTTCGATCCGGAAGGGAAGCATATCAGATGCAATAAGGATTGCAAGGAGCATGATTAAGTTTTGGGATTAAAAAATAGGGTTGTCAAAATAAATTTGAACAACCCTATTTATTATATGAATATAATCTACTGTATAGTATCTCTAACCATCAATCTCTCACCCGCATCTTCAGCAACTTTCCTTTTCCAATGTTCGCTGTAGCCCGGTTGAGTAGGGTTTGCAGGGATGTTTCTTCCGTTACCGTTATCTTTAAATGTGCCATCAGGGTTTTGTTTTTTTACATTGCCATCAATGTATTTCACTAAAAGATATTCATCCAATTCTTTCCATCTTTTAAACATTCTATCAGCAAATTTCTCAGACCATACAGTGAGGAATTCTTTTACCTCTTCGGGCTTCTCATTGTACATCTTTACTGCCTCTTCATCGATTGTAGGGATTATCTTCATAGCACCTAGTTCATGGTCTGCAGCAGCTTTTTGAACCTCAGGAGCAAGTAGATTGTATCTTAAATATGCTTGATGTGCAACTCTGTTGAATAGCCAGAATGCAGCAGTAGGGGAGTAGGTTGTCATATTACCATTGCCAACTTCTAAGCATTTGGGAACTCTGGTTGAGCTTGAATAAACTGGAGTTAAGCATGAGGTTGCTGCATCATCTACTCCAAACCATATAATACCTCCAATTTGATCTGGCAGCCAGTTTCTAGCTTGTCCAAGTAGCCAAAAACCAGATTGCTGTGTTGCAATAGCTCTCTCGTTTGTATATTTTTTGCCATCCACTTCAAAGCCCATTGGTCTCCATCTGTAAGGTAACTCAAAGCCACCTGCTCCAATATCTTTGCGCATATCAAGAGGGGTATCCTCATAATGATCTCTCATTATATCAGCTACCTCTTTTACATCTAATTTCTCAGCTGGAAGTATATATAATGGCATCTTGTTTTTAGAATTTTCACCACTTGCAAAATCAAAATAATCCATTGCAGGTTTATCTCCAATCATCCCTTTACCCATAATATTAAATGCACTCCATACTCTAGCTTCACAACCTCTTAATGCACCGAAATCTGCCGGGGCATAAACATCGCAGAAGCTGAAATCTTCATCTTTTCCTTCGTATAGTCCCTCTCTTTTTGCAAAGTTGATTACATCTTTTTCATATATGCAGTTCTCAGGATCATTAAGTGGGAAAGTAGTAATTCTGGATTGATTGGCATGAGCCGATACATATCCGTCAGGAATACGTATTGCTACCCAGTTTGCCCCTTTGTTTACATTTACACCGCGTTTATTTATTCTTGTCCCTTTTCCAATCATCTCCATTATCCACACTTCATTTTTATCTGCAATAGAGAATGATTCTCCAGAAGATCCATAGCCATATTCTGCTACTAGATCCCCCATTATTTTTATGGCTTCTCTAGCGGTTTTAGCTCTTTGTAGTGTTACATATATAAGAGAACCGTAATCCATTATACCTGTGGTGTCAACAAGTTGTGATAAGCCACCAAAAGTTGTTTCCGTGATAATTACTTGGTGCTCATTCATGTTTCCCATTGTAGAGTATGTTCTCTCTGCTTGGTTTATTTCTCCCATATATTTTCCTGTATCCCACTCAAATATTTTGAGCTTTGTGCCTTTAGGGAAAATATTTGCTTTATTGTGATATAATTCTCCGTAAAGAGTGTGTGAGTCGGCTGAATATGTTACCATAACAGAACCATCCTTACTTGCACCCTTGGTAATAAGTACGTTTGTACAAGCGTCAGTAGTTTTGAATAGCCCTAAGAAAGCTATTATTAGTAGGAATGTTTTTGTAAATAATTTCATATAAATAATTTTATTTTATGTCTAAGCCAAATTTATGAGAGAATGTTCGTTGAACTTGTGATTAAAAAAGTTCATGTTCGTTTCATCTTCGAGTGATTTTAATTAACTTAGCGGTTTAGATACAAATATACTATTTTATTAGAGAATTTTTATGAGCTTTTTTAAGAGTTTAATTTTAGTTTTTGGTTTGTTGGCTTGTTCAACGTCTGTATGGGGGCAAGAGGAACCAAAACAAAAGTCTCCGGAGGAATATGCTATTATGGAGGCTGAAAGATTAGAAAAGGAACTTAACCTTAATCAACACCAACTTTTTTATATTGATTCAATTTTACAACACAATTTTGTAGCTTTATCTGATGAGTTTGAGAAGATGAAAGCGGGTGGGATGCAAGATTCCAGGAGTTATATGGCTGTAAAAGATAAATGGCAAGATAAAACCTTAAAAGCTTTTGAGGCTGTGATGGAT
>CAZYQA010000160.1:3001-5803 GCA_964649555.1 uncultured Muribaculaceae bacterium | reverse complement strand
CTGATAGATCATCATCCGATGCCTGCAGAAGAGTTTATTTTATCTTTTTCTCATGTTGAAATGTCTTCTGCCTCAGAAGTTGCCTATTACGTAATCAGAGCAATGAATGAAAATAAAGATTTGCCAATTTTAAGTGCCATATCATTATACACAGGAATGATGACCGATACTAATAATTTTGCAAATTCTGTATCTCCTTCTACTTTATATATGGCTGCTCAGCTAATTGAGATGGGTGTTGATAAAGAGTGGATTCAGAGTAAAATTTACGGAGGATTTTCTGAGCAAAGAATGAGGATGATGGGTTATATGCTTAATGATAATATGGAGCTATTTTATAACTATCAATCTAGCTTAATGATAATTACAGAGGAGTTGAAAAATAAATTTTCATTCAAAAACGGAGATTCGGAAGGTTTTGTAAATCTCCCTTTATCTATTAATGGAATAAATGTTTCGGCGATGTTCACTGAAGAGAAAGATTTTGTAAAAGTATCCTTAAGATCAAACAATGATTTTTCTGTTAATAGATTTGCAAGAGCTTATTTTAATGGAGGTGGACATGAGAGAGCTGCGGGAGGGAGAGTATTTATGCCGATTTCGGAAATAAGAGAGTATTTTATAAAATCGTTAAAAAAGTTCATAGAACATGATTATAAAAAAATTTAAGGGCATATCTTTTGTAATGATTCTTCAAATGAAAAAAAATATAATATTATTGCTGAGTTTACTCTTATTTTCGTGTGCTAAGCAGGATAGAGAGATAACTTTAATCAATCAAGAAGCAGATATTGACAGATACATCACCTCATTGGGAGAAAATATAACTTCTGTTAGAAATGGGGGGAGTGTAAGGGTTGTAAATACTGATGGGATCGGAGAAGAAGCTGTGGTTGGAGATTCAGTATATTTCTACTATGCGGGGTATATCTTCAGTAATGGTCCCGGAACTTTGTTTGATACTAATAATAAGGAAGTTGCGGAGAAGAACTCATTTGCTACTACCGGAGAGGTTAAGAAGGGAGTAGTAGGGAGTGGTTTTATTTCCGGGCTAAACACAGGGTTAATAGGAGTTAAGCAAGGAGAGGTGTGTAATATTATATTTTCTGCAAAATATGGATATAATAATGACATAGTATATAATGTTCCTAAATTATCTCCACTTTTTTTTGAAATTTGGATAGAGCGTATAATTAAAAATTAAGTATATTTGCACCCATGATTAGAAAAATTAAAGACACATTTATTTTATCTCTTGTATGTTTGGGCTTTATTTCTTGTGCTCAAGAGAAAGAAGAGAGTGCTATGGATATTCAGAGACGTATATTAGATGCATACGTACAAGAGCGTTATCCTTCAGCTACGCAATTACCTAATGGCTTAACATATATATCAAAAACCACCAAAGAGGGAACAAATTTGATAGAAAAAGGGAATGCAGCATATGTAAATTATACATCTGAAACATTAAATGGAGTATATACGTCTACTAATGATACTTTACTATTAAGAAAGCTTGGTACATATAAAAAGACAAATTATTACGGGCCTAAGTTGTATGAAGTTGGGTATGGTTCTACATTTTTAGGAATTGAAGAACTTTTAATTGGGATGAAAAATGGAGAAAAGGTCACAGCAATTATTCCACCGTGGCTTACGGGTACTACATATTCTCCGGATTCGTATAATAATTCAACTAATATGATATATACTTTTGAGATTAAAAGTGTAATTAAAGACATAGTAGAATTTCAGAAAGATACAATGAAGGCTTATGCTGCTAATCATTATCCGGGATTGGATACGCTATCTGCAGGGTTTTACTATAAATTAACTTCTGATAGTTCTCCTGCAAAAGACTCTTTGGTTGATGGAGATAATGTAAGCATAAGATATGTCGGAAAGTTATTAGATGGATTTGTATTTGATACTAATATAAGAGATTCGGCTAAAGTTCATGGAATTTATGATTCTGCTAAAGATTATGCAGCATTAGATGTTATTTATAAAAAAGATCTAGCTTCATTTGTAGAATCTGCAGGATTAGTAAAAGGATTTTGTATGGCCATACAAAATATGAAATATGAGGAGAGGAGTTTTACAATGTTTAATGCGGAATTAGGATATGGTGCTTCCGGTAGTGGTGAAAATATTGGTCCTTATCAACCTCTGATATTCTATATTTACCTAGAGCCGAACGAGAACGAGAGAGAAGAGGAAGAGGAAGCTTAAAATGATTTAGTTTATGCAAATTGTAACCATCACAAGTGATTGGGGGAAAGAGGATTATTATATTGCCTCTCTTGCAGGAGCGTTGCTTAATGTGGCAAATGATATAAATTTTATTCCGGTTACAAATAATATTAAGCAATATAATATAATAGAAGGGTGTTTTATTCTAAAGCACTCTTTTTTTCATTTTCCAATAGGTACAATACATTTGATGGCAGTAAATAGTGAGATGGGTGATCAAACCAAGATGGCAATTGTTAAACATCGTGGACATTGGTTTATTGCCCCTGATGATGGGAGGTTTTCATTATTGATTGATGGGCATGATGAGTCAGATGAGTATTATCTAATGCCTGATAAATATAAAAAAGGGACGTTTAGTGCACTAGCCTATTTTAGAGAAGGTGTAAGGTATATTGTAAATAGCAGGTTGAGTGAATTATTAAAAATAGATAATTTAAAACATGTAAGCAATAATATTCCTGCCATTCATGGAATGAATATGATAGGTGTAGTACAAATATTCTTAAAAACAAGAAATATTTACATTGACGAAGTATTGCTCGAAGA